>JAKLQB010000208.1 GCA_022013615.1 Desulfobacterales bacterium
TCAATATTCCCATCAGCATAGCGAATCAGGCTGTTATCTGATTCTATGACTGTGATAGCGTATCCTTCATGTCCCAGTCGTTTTGCCAGATAAAATCCGACCCCGCCAAGTCCCAGAATCAAAATATTTTCAGATGATGCCATTTTTTCTCCAAACATTAGATATCGTTAAGTGATATGAACCCGTTTTTTTGGAAGAAAGCATATGAAAAGCGCTCTTATGAGTCAAGGAAAAAGGGCCCAACATATGTGGTGTCAGTCTGTAATCTGGTGCGGAGTAAATTTATCTGTACAAGTCGCAAAATATCAGGCAAAAATTTTCTTGACAACCGTGCCAAATTCATCTAAATTTCAAATACTATATTTGAAGCTGCTTCGTACAATGGCGTATGAAAGCGCCTGAATTAAGCAAAGGAAAAGACAAAGACGTCGGTATCCCTTTTGACGGGAAAGGCGTCTTTTTTTATTGAATTATTACGAAAGGAATTATTCCGGGAATGATCGATATGCAGAAGCGCTGCCTGGCGCTTTTTTATTGCCAGCAAGTCCCTGGAAGCAGTGAGCAGGAAAGACTTGCCATAGAGAAAGAATACGGCAAAAACATACGGCTTTTTCCTATTCCCTGCAGTGGAAGATTGGAGCCCATTCATCTGCTGAAAGCATTGGAGGAGTTCGCCGATATGGCTTATGTGATTACATGCCCTGAAGGTGAATGCCGGTATTTTGAGGGAAATCGCAGGGCCCAAAAACGGGTAGAAAGAACCAGGGCCATCATTACTGATATCGGACTGGAAGCAGAACGTGTTGGGATAGTTGTTGGCTCAAAAGATAATCCTAAATCATTGGGCGAGGTGGCCGGGGAGATTTTTTCTGGCATATGGCGATTAAAGCCGTCGCCGGTATTGGACAAAGTAAGTAGTGCCTGAACGAAAACCCCGTTCAGGCACGATTTTGGATTCAAAAAAGAATGCAATTTCAGTGCGTTTAAAATTTTCGAGTAAAACTGGAAAACCACATTTCGAGGTTTTCGTTCAGACACTAAGTAGGATGGGTTGAGCCCGGTGGGACGAAACCCATATGGGATTTTGCCTGAACATGACTTTTCGTTCAAGTACTACCTTATTCAAATAATCAGGAGATATGTCATATGATTACTGCTGAACAGAAATCCATTGATGAGATAAGGGAGATGATTGTCCCTTATAAACGGATCCTTGCCCTGGGCTGTGGTTCCTGCGTGGCTGAGTGTGCGGCCGGCGGAGAAAAGGAGACGGCAATGCTTGCGTCGGCCCTTCGTATGGCGGGCAAGATGAATGGGGAGGATGTCGGGATCTCCGAAAAAACCATAGATCGTCAATGTGTAAAAGAATTTGTCATTCAATTAGATGATGTCATTGACCAATACGATGCAATCCTGTCCCTTGGCTGTGGTGCCGGGGTACAGGCCATTGCCGACATGTACCCTGAGGTGCCTGTAATCCCGGCCCTGAACACGGAATTTATGGGCGAGACCAAGGATCAGGGGTACTGGGTGGAGAGTTGTATTGGGTGTGGCGATTGCATGCTTTATTACTTTGGCGGGGTCTGTCCGCTGACGCGTTGCTCAAAGCAACTTCTTAACGGGCCATGCGGCGGGTCAATGGACGGGAAGTGCGAAGTAAACCCGGAAGTCCTCTGTGCCTGGCAACTGATTATCGACCGTTTGACGAACTTTGGCGCATTAGACAGGCTTGAGATGATTTACCCGCCCAAAGATTGGTCCAAAAAGCAGGGGGCCGGGCCGAGAAAAATTATCAGAGAAGATCAGCAGGGGTCAATATCTTGACTTATTGAGATGTTACATCATCAGGAGTGAAGCACATGAGCAACCTGAAAAAAGTCCTTGAGATTGGAAAATTTGCAGTTACTGCTGAATGTGGTCCTCCAAAGGGGGCGGATCCTGAGTTTGTGCTCAAAAAGGCAAAGTTCTTGAAGGATAAGGTTGATGCCGTCAATGTGACGGATAACCAGACTGCTATTGTGCGCATGTCCAGTCTTGCGGCCTGCAGTTTGCTTAAGACCGGGGGTTTTGATCCGGTCCTGCAGATGGTAGTGAGAGACCGGAATAGAATCGCCCTCCAGTCTGATATTCTGGGTGCATCAGCCCTCGGAATAAGGAATGTATTGTGCCTGTCTGGCGATCACCAGATTTTCGGGAACCAGCCCCAGGCCATGGGCGTATTTGACCTGGATTCTATCCAGTTTGTCCAGGTAGTGAAGGCAATGCGGGATAATGGGACCATACTTGGCGGTGATGCCTTAAACATGCCCCCTGACATATTTATTGGTGCTGCCGCCAACCCCTTTGCAGATCCTTTTGAGTTCAGGGTTGTCCGCCTTTCCAAAAAGATAATGGCAGGAGCAGACTTCATACAGACACAATGTATTTATAATTTAAAGAGATTCGAGACATGGATAAACATGGCCAGGGACAAGGGTCTTACTGAAAAGGCATTTATCCTCGGTGGTGTCACCCCTCTAAAATCTCCTGGCATGGCCAAGTACATGAAGAACAAGGTCTCTGGTATGGATGTCCCTGATGAGGTCATAAAAAGGATGGAAGGTGTTCCCAGGGATAAACAGCGCGAAGAAGGGATACGAATCTGCGTTGAGACCATTGAAAGGCTTAAGGAAATGTCAGGCGTTAAAGGTGTCCATATCATGGCCATTGAATGGGAAGAGGTGGTTGGAGAGATTGTGGAAAGGGCAGGGTTATTGCCGAGACCGGTCGTTTAAAGATGATAGGGGTGAAGTGATGCCATCCAAATATACGATACTTACCCAGCCGGTTTCTCATCGCTTTAAACCGGTCATCAGATCGGGAATTATAGCGTGGGAGGAGGGCTGCCTGAAGTGCGCTGTGTGCGTAAAGACAATGTGCGTATACGGCGTATACGATAACCGCGGTCTTGATCCCCGCCCGATGATCGACTCCATCGACAACCAGTGCATGAATTGCTTAAGGTGCGTGCAAGGTTGTCCCAGGGAGCTGATCCATAAGTCCATGAATCCGGAATACAGGGCCCTTGGAGATCCCTACTGGACTCCTGATATTATTTCCACACTGTGGTATCAGGCGGAAACAGGGAAGATCCCGGTCTCGGGAGCGGGCTATCCAGGCCCTTTCAGTGGACCGGGCTTTGATTCAATGTGGACCGATATGTCCGAGATTGTCCGGCCTACAAGGGATGGCATTCACGGACGTGAATATATCAGCACCGCCATAGACCTGGGAAGAACCCCTGAATTTTTGAGGTTTAGCGAATCCGGGGAGCTTGACGGTGATGAACCCCTTGTTACGAGTATTCCACTCCCTATTTTCCTGAAGTTCCCGGCTTTTGGCGCCTTGAGCATAGAGGTTATAAAAGGCTGGGCAATGGCTGCTGGGCAACTGGGGACCCTGGTGGCCCTCCCGCAGGAAAAGATCAATGCGTCATTAGATAATTTCGGTCAATGGCTTATGCCGGTTTTGCCCGAAGGACCCGAATCTGTTTCCATCCCGAAAGGGGTTCGAGTCATAGAGATTCCGTGGTCTGAAAATTTGGAAAAAACTATCAACGACATAAAAAAGTTATATTCTGCTGTCTTGATATCGGTAAAAATACCCATGGCCGAAGGAATCGAGGAAAAAGCCCTTTCACTCACAAGAAAAGGCATCTCGATTATTCATCTTGAAGGGAGTTCGGATGGCCGGTTCCTGGATGACGAAACCCGGTACTTGAAAGACGGAATCCGTTCGGTGCATATGAAGCTTGTTGATGATGGGGTACGAGACAATCTGACCCTGCTGGCGAGCGGAGGGCTTTCCATGGCCGAACATGTGGCCAAGTCCATGCTATGCGGGGCAGACGCGGTATTTGTTGATTTTCCTATTCTTATAGCCCTTGAGTGCAGGATGTGCCGGCGATGCACTGAAGGCCTTCCTTGCCCGGTAGAAATAGACGATGTCTCGTCAGGCTGGGTAGCAGCGCGCGTCGTTAACCTTCTTGGTGCCTGGCACAACCAATTGCTTGAAGTGATGGGCGCCATGGGTATCAGAGATGCCAGGCGTTTACGGGGAGAGGCAGGTCGAGCCATGTTTTTTGAAGAGCTTGACAGGTCCACTTTTGAATCCTTGGGACAGGCTGAGGAGGGATGCCAACTTGAATAGTGGTAATGGGTTTCGCTCTCCAGAATTTAAAAGAACGCCGTCGCGTTTCCGAAATCCTGTTGGAAAATATCGGCTTCACCGGAGCAGTGACTGTATTGCCTGCAGGAAATGTGTCGAGATATGCCCTTACGGAGTCCACGTCGTGAGAAGAGGGCAGGTGTTTGTCAAGAACCATTACCTGTGTGTGGGGTCTGATTGCCCTGAATCGTGCTATGAAGCCTGTCCGGTCCAGGCACTTTCTGTGAGGAGGAACCCTGATTTTGAGGTTATGGGGGACTTCAGGTGGACTCCTGATCTCCTGGGCAGCACATGGTATATGGCAGAGTCCGGTGAGGTTCCTCCAAAAGGGTTAGAGTACAAGATTGGGGGTTCTGAAGGCGGGTTTGACAAGCTGCGCCTTATCTTCAAAGACGTCAAATCCGGGCATGAATCGCCCTTAGGCGGGTCAGATGAAGAGATGGACGTAGGCGTCGATTTAAACAGGAGGCATGATAAAGCCCACAGGATCAGGATTAATGTCCCTTTTTATGGTGGTGGCATGTCATACGGTTCTGTGAGTATCACCACCATGCTCAGCAGAATCAAGGCTGCCGCCGCTCTTGGGACCTTCTGCTGTACGGGGGAAGGCGGGTACCCTGATGAGCTTAAGCCATATGACGACCACGTGA
>JAKLQB010000209.1 GCA_022013615.1 Desulfobacterales bacterium
ACGGAGTTTTTCTCCCGGCACAATTTCGATTGCACGACCGTGAAGGTAAAGGAGTTCCCGGGCAATGTTCAGATCGGAGGTTACCTTCATCTGGACCATCTCCTGCTGCACCTTACATATGGAATAGATGTTTCTGACGAGATGAGCCAGATCTTCCTCGGATGCGCTTTTAAGGGCCTTGCCAAAACGATTCATTGAAAGGTAGGCAACGCACAGAAGAGGTAGCAAGACCAGAAAGAGGGTTACGCTGATCAGCTTTGCGCGGATACTCCAATCGCTAAAAAGAGGCATGAACATTTAGGTTCCTTGCAAGGTATCAGGTACTAATATACCGGATCGGGAAATGTGACCATACCCCTGGGCTTTCCCACCATCCGGTACATCACAGGTGAAGCCCAACCCTCGTCGAGCACATCATCTTCAATGTCCGCAAGAACGCCGTCATGAATGGCCCAGCTACGGCCCCTCACGGTGTGAGCAAACTCAGGTTTACGGAAGGGTGTGCTATTATCCAATTTGTTGAAGAGCGCTTTTCCAGGTTGAAAGAGTTCATGTATCCTTTTCATTTGGGCATATTCGTCAAAATAGCTGAATCCGTGCCTTTCATACGTAATTGCATTGTGATAGAAGAGGGCCTCCAGCCGCATGCTCTTGATATCAAAGATCCGGCAGAAAAACTCCAGAACATGGATCACCTCACGGGTCAGCCCCAGGCCCTTGGTAACCTGTCCGGGAAAGAGCCCGGCTTCCACAGCCTTTTCCTCCTCGGCAAGATTCCTGGATGCCCACCCGAATAACGTGTCTCTCCCCTCCTGGTCAATATGCGTTGTGAATACGGGTGAACCAGGGTCATTAACAACGAGAAAATCCCAGTCAATCTGGGTGAAATCGTTTAAATCAGTAAGCTGTATAGAGTAAAGAGCGTGCTCTGATCCTGGTAATTTTATTTCCACCAGACAGGTTCTGTCCCCTCGGGGGCAGAAAAACCGCACAATCCTCTCCCCCTTTTCGTTACGCAAAGAAAGGGGGTCAATCCTGAAACGACTGTACAGCGAAGGAGGAATGAGGATCCGGTAAAGCCCCTCCTTTTCAAAGGGCGACAGGCGGCTAATTCTTTGAATCCAGGGCATACGTCGTCATCTCCTACTATGCTCTTAATTAGCCCATTTTCACAGAGAAGTCAAAAAAAAGGAGTGAGGTCCTTTCTTGTACCGGGAAACTCAGTGTTTTTCATTGACCCTGCTTGCACACGTCTGTTAGTCTGCCGAGGTAGTTTAAAAACGCCCCCTTTTACACAATCTCTGCGCCTGCCCCGTGTAATGCGTAGCCTATTCCTCTGGGGTCATGCTCAAATTTTAATCCTCGAAATACTCAATGTATGAAGGAAAACCTTTGGGAAAAGACGATGTTAAAACAATGGGGTCAATCTTTGTCCATTCAGACGAGATGGGCCGGTTTGATTTTGGGCCTGACCATCCATTCAAGCCGGAAAGGGCATTAAAAACGTATGACCTCTGCACGCGCTACGGCGTTATGAACTACCCCTGGATGAAAATCCTGGATCCTGAGCCCATAGACCAGGCCCTCCTTACCCTTTTTCATGAACCAGCTTACCTCAGCCTTCTCAAGGATGCAAGCTCAGGACAAATGCGTCCCGAAATGCTTGTCGAAATGCTTGAGCGAGGTATTGGAACCGAAGACACCCCAATTCTTTCCGGAATATACGAATGGTCTTTGCGGGCAGCCGGTGGCACACATGTTGCTCTGCAAAAAATCATCAATGGCGATGCCCTGATTGCATTCAACCCCCTGGCAGGGTTCCACCATGCCCTGCCTGACCATGCAGAGGGCTTTTGCTATATCAATGACATCGTGATTGCCCTTAAGGATATATTACGTGGGTCGCCCGGGCTAAGGGCGGTCTATATCGACCTCGACGCCCACCACGGAAACGGCGTTCAACAAGCATTTTATGATGATCCAGGAGTTCTTTTCATTTCCCTCCACGAAACCGGAAGGACCCTCTACCCCTGGTCAGGCTATGAAACCGAGGGAGGAGAAGGCCAAGGTGTGGGTTTCACGGTCAACGTCCCCCTGGAGCCTGGGACCGATGACGAGGTCTATGATTTTGTCTTTGACGCAGTGGTCCCGCCGCTTGTTACATCCTTTTCACCGGATTTCATTGTGGCCGAACTCGGGGCTGACACCCTGATCTCTGACCCTCTTACCCACCTTAAACTGACCAATAATGGATATCAGAAGGCTTTAAAGGGAATCATGGCCCTTTGCCCAAAAATCCTGGGCCTTGGAGGAGGAGGCTACGACCTATATAGAACTTCCCGATGCTGGACCCTGGCCTGGGGCATACTAAACCATGTGGAACCAGTGGACGAGTTTGCCGGTCTTGTGGGAGGTATGATGTTCGGGCCGGAAAACGAGGTGGGCAGTCTCTATGATCATCCGTACTTCACAAAGGGTGAAGTCAAAGACAAGGCCTTCGAGGAGGCCCGAAGAGTCGTTTCCTATATCCAGAAAGAGATCTTCCCTGTCCATGGCTTATAGCCCATGAGATAATGCTTTTAGATTTTTTTATCATGGAATTTTTTATGGACATTATTCTATCAATCTACGAGAAACTTGATACTTGATGGCCCAAGCAGTTATCGATACCTTATCCATTTTCGAGTTTCCAGTTTCAAGTATCGATTCAAACTAAGCCCGGACAATTGCGACGAAATCTCTAACCTCTAACATATTATAAATGATGGCAAAAGACAAAGGCGATAGGATTGAGCACAAAGGGCTCCGCGAGTCGGAGGACAAATAC
>JAKLQB010000210.1 GCA_022013615.1 Desulfobacterales bacterium
ATAGAATTATTTTCCGAGACCAGGTTAAGATAATTTAATATCGTGGACATAGCTCTCAGATCGGTTGTTCGAAGGAGAAGGTTCTTTTTAAACCTTAAAATAATGATATCTTCCATCCTGTTTGCGGAAAAAACATCATAATCCCGATCAAGATCTATGTCGTTTTCCATTTTGATTTTTCCTTTCATCCAACAACCCAGCTCGCAGGCTGTCTCAAATGCTCTCCATATGCTTCCTTCTTTTTCTATACTATCTTAGCATAATCTTGGCATCTACTATCCAGTACCCTTCTCCTCGCGGCATCACCTTCACTGGATTGAAGTCAAGCTCGGCAATCTGTGGTGTATCTTCAACTAATGCTGAGAGCCTGAGCAGAAGATCCTCCAGAGATTCAGTGTCACTGGGTGGTGCGCCCCTGAATCCCTCAAACAGCTTTGTCATCTTGATGGATTTCACCAACTCTCTGGCATCCGAATCAGTAAGCGGGTGTAACCTGACGGCCACATCCTTCATCAATTCGGCATACACTCCCCCCATGCCAAACATTATGAGAGGCCCAAAGGACGGGTCCAGCGTTACTCCGACGATCGCCTCTATCCCTTCCTTTACCATGTGCTGCACAGTAACGCCCTCCATCTCATCTTGACGACCCATCTCGGCAAGCCTGGACTTAATATCGTTAAAGGCTCTCTTTACCTCTATTTCTGATTCAAGGTCGAGCTTGACCCCGCCGACATCGGTTTTGTGCACAATGGTGGACGAACTCAGCTTGACTGCAACGGGAAAGCCCACCCTCGAGGCTGCGGTAGTTGCATCGTCTGCGGTTTTTGCCATCAGCGTCTCGGCAAAGCGTATGCCATAGCAGCTAAGTAGATTGGTTATCTCTTTCGGTGAAAGCCAGAGCGGCCTATCGGTGCTCCGTGTCATTGCTCTTTCAATGAGCTTCCGTGCTCTTTCCCGCTTGATCCCTCGAATTTTAGGAATGGTCCCCTTCGGCTTCCTCAGCCATTCGCCATACTTAACTGCCCTGGCCAGAGCCAAGACAGCTTCCTCAGGGAATGCATAGGAGGGCACCAATTTGTCCTTGAAATCCAGTTTTGCCGTGAAACCCCGCTGCCCCATAAGACAGGCCAGCAGAGGTTTACGGTGCCTCAGAAAAACAGGCGCCACGCGCCGTATGGCGTCTTCCATTCCCTTATATGAAACAATTACCGGCGGTGCAAATATGACAATAACGGCATCATTGCCTTTGTCATTAGCCAAAAGCTTTAATATACCCTCATACTGCTCATCGCTCGCGCTACCCGTCAAATCAAGGGGGTTGTGAATCCCGATATCCCGCTTATTAATAGATCTCAGTTCCTCTATGGTTTCTGGAGTGAATTCCGGCAGTTCAAGCCCGTGTTGCTCGCACGCATCTGCAGCAAGTATGCCCGGACCCCCTCCATTGGTTACTATCGCCACCCTTTTTCCCCTGGGCACCGGCTGATGTGAGAGCACGGTGGCCACTGCAAACAGTTCCTCAAGGGTGTTTACCCTTATCATGCCAGCCTGGCGAAACAGGGCATCCGAGGCTATTTCCGAAGTAGCCAGGGCTCCGGTGTGCGAGGAAGCAGCGCGTGATCCAGCAGGGCTGCTGCCACTTTTAACGACTATTATGGGCTTGGCGGCCGAGACCCTTCTGGCAATGCGGGCAAATGTACGCGGATTGCCAAAGGACTCCAGGTAAAGCAAGATAACCCTTGTTGCCGGGTCTTGTTCCCAATATTGGAGCATATCATTGGCTGAGATATCTGCGCGATTACCCACGCTTACAAAGGTGGATATTCCCATATTCAGGTTCTTGGCATAGTCCAGGATTGCCAGTCCCAACCCACCGCTCTGGGAAAGGAAGGCGACGTTGCCTCGCGGTGGGTAGATCCGTGAAAAGGTGGCGTTTAAACTTACTGCGGGATCAGTGTTGATGACCCCCATGCAGTTTGGACCCACTAACCGCATGCCATGGCCTAGAGTAATATCGCGTAGTTCTCTCTCACGGGCAGCCCCTTCGGACCCTCTTTCCTTAAACCCATCCGATATCACTATTATGGTGCGCACTCCCTTGCGGCCGCACTCATCAGTTACCTTGGGCACAAATTGGGCTGGCACTATGATAAGGGCCAAATCCACACTACCAGGGACATCGAGCACTGAAGGATAGGCCTTTACCGACATTACAGATTCGGCATTAGGGTTTACCGGGTAGACTACCCCGGAAAATTTGTTTTCCATTATGCACTGGAAAGGGAGCTGTCCGACGGTGCCAGACTTTGTTGAAGCACCGATGACTGCTACAGAGCGTGGATATAAGAGAGAACGAAGTGAGGTCACCGTTGCAACACGCTCCCTTTCCTCCTCCTTCTTAACTACTCTCTTGGTGCGGGCTATGGGAAATGTGATGTGATAAACACCTCCTGAAAGTTCACTTTCAACGTGGAAACCATAAGCCCTGAAGACACTCATCATCTCTCTATTTTCACCTAATACATCTGCTTCAAAACTGGTAATGCCGTTTTCACGAGCCACGTTAGCCAGCCACTCCACGAGTTTGGTTCCAATGCCCTTTCCCTGGTAAGCATCCTCGATGGCAAGGGCCACCTCTGCAGAGTGCCTTTTTGGAAGGCGATAGTAGCGCCCGATAGCTACTATATCCTTTCGCTGATCCCCACGTACCTCGGCTACAAAGGCAAAGGTGTTATTGTAATCCACCGTGCAGAATCGAATAGCATCGTCTCGGCCCAACTTCGGCAAAGAATGGAACCGCAAGTATTTGGTTCGCCTGCTAATCCTGGAAACAAAGCCAAGCCAGCCCTCAATATCCTCGCTTCTTATGGGCCTCAGTATAATTCTTGAGCCATCCTTTAAAAGAACCTCAGTCTCATAGTGTGATGGATAATCCATATTAACTTCTCCGGACTAATTTTACGGATCTTTGTGCATGTGTTCCAAATCTCGTCTTATGCCGACTCTCAGAAAGGCTGTATATGACTACTCTAAGGCCGTTCGATCTTTTTCTTACAAGGGATTACAAAGAGAGGAAACGGGCTGTGCCGCAGGACCTTTTCAGCAACACTGCCGAAAAAGACATGCTCTATCCCTGTTCTGCCGTGTGTGCCCACGACAATAATATCCACCTTCTCATCCTTTGCAAACTTGAGTATTTCCTCATCTTCCCTGCCGGATTTGGTAACGATTTCATATCTGATCCCGTTCTTAATCTTGTTTACATAGCGCTCCTGGTAGTTATTATCGAGATCTTCTTCTATAGCCTTTTGGATTTGGTCTAACTGTTCATTGGTTATCATATTCATTGCAAATGCCTGATGCGGGTTAGCAGGTATCACATGTAAAATATAAAGGAGGCCTTCATCTCTCTTGGCAATACCATAGGCAAACTCAAAGGCATAATCTGAGTTTTCAGAAAAATCCGTGCAGAAAAGCACTTTTTTGTATTTTGGATATTCCATCATTTTTCTTCTCCTTTCATCCCACAACCCAGCTCGCTGATGGTCTCATATACTCTTGATACACTTCCTGCTTCTTCTCAACGTGGTCCACAAGGTAGAGCATGTTTGACTTTTCCTTAAGCTCGTTTTTCAGTTGTTCCAGTCTTCCCCGATCACAATTACATGCCCTTATGTAGACATGCCGGTAGTCGGACTTTTTATCATAGCTGCTTAAAATACTCACCACGCTGCAACCGTACTTCCGAATAATGTCGGCAACCTCTTTAATGGAGCCAGGCCGGTTTTCCAGTTGAAAACCCAACTGGATACCTTTTTCCCGTACACCGGTTAGAGAAACCATGACACGGAAAATATCGGTCTGAGTGATGATTCCCACCACCTGCCCTTTATTGTCCACCACTGGAGCGCCGGATAATTTATTGTCCAGAAGGACCTCAGCAGCTTCATCAATAGTAGAATCCACGGGGATTGTAATCGGATCTTTGGTCATGATGTCCTTGACCTTGATTTTAGAAATCAGAAATAGAAGTTCATGAATTTCCAATGTGGTGGCATCTGAGGCAGAGGCCCTTTTGAGGTCCCTGTCCGTTACAACACCCACAAGCTTCCCCTTTTCCATGACCGGCAGACCTCTAATATTATGTTCCTTTAAAAGCCTGGTCGCATACTGCATTGAATCGTTTACATCCACAGTAATCACATCTTTACTCATCCAGTTTTCTACTAACATTTTTTGTCTCCTTTCCAATTACTTGTCTAATCTTGATTATTGGTTCATAAGTACGCCGTTTTGTCTTTTGAAATTCTTTAAGAGCATGAACCATGCCATTAAATATGGTATAAATAACCGTAATAATGTCAAATGGTTATCCTGACCTACCGCTTCAGATTATTTTATTGGACATGAAAATTTGGAAAAATTGCGAAGTCTTTTTTCGCAAAATTTCGAAATTAGAATGACAATATATGCCAGATCAATGAGTTCATCGATCTCCTCCACTTCTCTGAAGACCCGAAGACCAAGTATTTCACCGCCTTGAGGATTTATTGGATACACCTTGTGGGGATAACCACCTCACACGACATTTTCCAACACCGTATACCCTATCTTGGCCGTATCATGGGATGCCCCGATTACTGCAATGGATCGCGGCTCGAAGAGGTATCTCATATTCGTCATACCAAATTACCCCCTGAACATCATTTTCAATTCAAAGACACCTGCACTTATACTTTTTTGTATGTCAAAGCCCATCTTTTGAAATACATGAAGCATTGGTTTGTTATCTGCCAACACCTCTGCCGTAAAGCCAAGAAGCCCTTGTTTCTGGGCCAGGTACGTAAGATACTTGAGTAATTCCGTACCTACTCCTCTCTTCTGAAAATCGTCCCTTACCACGAATGCTGCCTCTGCAGTATGTGTGTTTTTGTCAATATAATGCCGTCCCACTCCAATGATCTCTTCTTTTTGTGCATGCTCTATCACTGCAAAAATTGCCATTTCTTCAGCATAGTCAATAATTACAAATTTCTGTAAAAACTCATGCGGCATATCAGTCCGTCTGGAAAAAAACCTCCGATACAGGCTCTGATCTGAAAGAGAATACACGAAGTCTTTAAGTAATCGCTCATCACTGATTTTTGCAGGTCTTAGAAAGATTTCAAGGCCGGTTTCTGTAGTTCTAAAGGTCTCCAGGTCTTCAGGGTACTCCCCTTTCTTGCCTGGTATGAACGCTTGATCCTTATATATCAGATTCAGATTCTTTGCCTCTTCTATGAGTGAAGGTCTGAACTTTGGATGTGCTATGGATATTAATTGCATTGCACGTTCTCTGATGTTTTTCCCGTGCAGATATGCTATTCCGTATTCTGTTATAACATAGTGAATATCTCCTCTGTTCAAAGTGACGCCCGCTCCCTCTTTGAGAAATGGCACTATTCTTGAAACTGTACCATCCTTTGCAGTTGATTGAATTGTGAGTATTGTTTTGCCATTAGGTGATAAAACGGCACCTCTCATAAAGTCAGCCTGCCCTCCTATCCCGCTATAGAATATCTTTCCTATGGATTCTGCAGTCGCCTGACCTGTGAGATCCACTTCCAGGGCGCTGTTTATCGCAACTATATTGTTATGCTGGGCAATAACCAGGGGATTATTGGTATACTCAATGGTCCTGAATTCTATCCCTGGATTATCATGAATGTATTCATAGGTCTCCTTTTTGCCCATACAGAAGGTTGCCACTGTTTTTCCGCGGTCAATACTCTTTTTTGTGTTATCAATAACCCCATCCTTCATCAGTTCCACAATTGCATCACTCAATAGCTCTGTATGTACTCCAAGATGCTTTTTGGTGCTGAGATTTGAGAGTATTGCATTTGGTATGCTTCCATATCCAACTTGAATTGTATCCCCGTCTTCGATGATCCGCGCAGCATATTTCCCGATCTGATGGGCAATTTCGTCAGAAACTTCTGTTTTGTATTCCAATATTGGTTCGTCATGAGGGATAACAAAATCAACATCATCTATATGTATGAAGGTATCTCCATGGACACGAGGCATATTGGAATTAACTTGGGCTATCACCGTTGAAGCATTTTCCACTGCTGCCTTCGTTATATCAACACTTACACCCAAACTCATATAGCCATGACCATCGGGTGGTGAGGTCTGTATCATGGCCACATCAACAGGTATAAGTTTGCGATAAAGGAGTTTGGGGACCTGTGACAAGAATATAGGAGTATAATCCGCAACCCCTTTATTGATTGCATCTCTGGTATTGTTTCCTATGAAGAAGGAGTTATGCCGAAAATTATGCCTTAATTTTTGATCCGTGTAGGGCGCAACACCAAGTGTCCATACATGAAACACCTCGGCATCGAAAAAAGCCTTTGGATGAGATCGTGTATAATTTGTGAGGGCGTTCACCAGGTACTGAGGTTCACCACAGCCCGTACTGATAAATATGTGGTCACCTCTGTGGACGTGACTGAATATTTGGTCCTCTGACACAACCTTCTCAGGGTACCGCTTCATCATCTCATCCAGTATTTCATTGTTTTTATTTTGCAAAAATTGTCTCGTTTCTGGACGGATACAAGGTAATCAGGGGGCTTACATATCAGTCCCTTGACTCCAAAATTGGCAAAGAGATAACGTTCATCTTTTTTATCTTATTCTGAATGGTTGACATGGCCTTCATTAATTTCCTGTTCATGATTTTCGATCAACCGGGTCAGGGACTCTTCAATCGTCTTTGTGGTGAAGGGTTTTTCAATAAAATCCCGGATTCCCATCTTTAAAGCCGCTGAAACAACCTCTTCACTTCTATAGGCTGTAATGAGTACCTTCATGGCATGAGATTGCGTCTTTTGAATCCGTTTGAGAAACTCAAGACCATCCATTCCCGGCAATCTGTAATCGACCATGACAATATCATAGTCTTGCTTCTTAAGCGCTTCTAAACCCTCTTCGGCAGTCTCAAGAGCAAGCAAATGACATCCCTCGCCTTCAAAATATAGCCCAAGGGAATCTCTTATCCACTCATCGTCGTCTATGAGCATTATTTCCATTTGCCTTAGCTTACTGAACAGTTCCATCTTTCACCTGCATTAAGGCCATTCAAGCTTTTTTCTACATGGGATTACAAAAAGAGGAAAGGGGCTGTGCCGCAGGACCTTTTCAGCAACACTGCCGAAAAAGACATGTTCTATTCCTGTTCTACCGTGCGTGCCAACGACAATAATATCAACCTTTTCCTCCTTTGCAAACTTGAGTATTTCCTCATCTTCTCTGCCGGATTTGGTAATGACTTCAAACCTAACCGCATCCGCTATCTTTTTTGTATAGTGCTCTTTGTAGTTATCGTCCAGTTCCTGCTCAAGACCTTTTTGTATATTTCTGAAGATATCCTCGGATACATAACCCCTTAATCTTTCCTGATTTGGATTATGAGGTATCACATGTAAAATATAAAGGAGGCCTTCATCTCTCTTGGCAATACCAAAGGCAAACTCAAAGGCATAATCTGAATTTTCAGAAAAATCCGTGCAGAAAAGCACCTTTTTGTATTTCGGATATTCCATCATTTTTTCGTCTCCTTTCAGCCAACAACCCAACTCCCTGATGGCCTTTCATAGTCTTGATATACTTCCTTTTTCCTCTCCACATGGTCTACCATGTAAAGCATATTGGCCTTTGCTTTAAGCTCTTCTTTCAGCTCTCCGAGTCTTTTCCGGTCACAATCACTTACCCTGATATAAAAATGCCGATAATCTACCTGATCATCGTGACTACCCAGGATGCTCATTATGCTGCATCCATACTTTCGAATAATATCGGCAACCTCTTTGATAGAACCGGGACGATCTTCTAATTGAAAAGCAAACTGGATCCCGGCTTTTTTTACACCGGTAAATGATACCAACACCCGGAAAATATCGGTCTGTGTGATGATCCCCACCACCTTCCCTTCATTGTCCACCACGGGTGCCCCGGATAATTTGTTGTCCAAAAGAATCGCCGCAGCTTCATCGATGGTATAATCAAGCGGGATGGTAATGGGATTTTTAGTCATAATTTCCTTGATTTTAATTTTAGAAATCAAATACAAAAGCTCATGAATTTCCAATGTGGTGGCATCTGAGGCAGAGGCCCTTTTGAGGTCCCTGTCCGTGACAATCCCCACCAATTTCCCATTTTTCATGACCGGCAGACCTCTAATATTATGTTCCTTTAAAAGCCTGGTCGCATATTGCATTGAATCGTTTACATCCACAGTGACCACGTCTTTACTCATCCAGTTTTCTACTAACATTTTTTGTCTCCTTTCTAATTACTTGTCGAATCTTGATTATTGGTTCCCAAACATCTTGCCCTATACTGATAAGAACTCCTCGAAATCCCTTTTGCAAATTATTAATAGCATCAAGCATGCCATCAATCGCTTCAAGGAAAACCACAAAAAATTCAAATAGTTATAATGACTTAACTCTTTAGGTCATTTTATTGGACATGAAAATTTAGAAAAACTTCTAAGTCTTTTTTCGCAAAAGTTCGAAATTAGAAGAATGAGCGCAAACTATAGCAATGGGAATGGATACTGTTAGGTACTGGAAAATTTGGGATGGATGATAGGGAAGTTGTGAAATAAAAGATTTGGGGGGTATTTTTTAGATGAAATCTATTCTATTTGCAGTTTTTTCTTCCGATAACGGAAGGTGTGGTGATTTATGTTGAGAAGCCTGGCTGCCTTGCTTTCATTGCCGTTAGCAATTTCAAGCGCTTGTATAATATAATGCTTTTCAAGAGCTTCTTGAACAGAAGACAAGTCGATGCCTGTATCATTAAGTGAGGGGAAAGAAAATTCAGTGCCTGATTGTTTTGGAGTTTCGGGCTTATGCGAACCTTCTATGCCGAGATCCTCGACTCGTAATTCCGGCCCTTTACCGATCAGGGTAGCTCTTTCAATCATGTTCTTTAATTCGCGCACATTGCCTGTCCACCTGTACGCCATCAATGTGTTCTCAGCCTGGAGAGATAGGCCGGTAAATGACTTATCAAACTTATGGTTAAACTCTGACAGGAAGTGTTTGGCAAGAGGCAGGATGTCATCGGGCCGTTCATTAAGCGAGGGGATCTGTACTTTAATAACTCCCAACCGGAAATAAAGATCGTTCCTGAAAAGCCCCTTTTCTATCATGTTGTCCAGATCTTTGTTGGTGGCAGAGACCACTCTGGTTTGAACCTGTAATTTCTTTGTCCCGCCTATTCTGTAAAATTCACCCTCTTCAAGAAACCTGAGAAGTTTTGCCTGGGCTTCCAGGCTAAAGTCTCCCACTTCATCCAGGAACAGGGTCCCATTTGCCGCGTCTTCGATTAGGCCTTTTTTACCTGACGCACTTGCCCCGCTAAAGGCCCCTTTTTCATATCCAAAGAGCTCGCTTTCCACAAGATCCTTTGGGATGGCAGCGCAGTTTACAGTCATTAAGGGCCCTTTGAAATTTGGGCTTCTGAAATGAATGGCACTGGCAATTAATTCCTTGCCTGTGCCTGTCTCTCCAAGAATAAGAATTGGTGTATCAGGGCTTTTTGCCACCATGCCAACAAACTCCATCACATCATGGATAGCGTTACTTTCTCCAATAAAGCAGGGAAGGTTTTCTTTTAAATACCTTTCCTGGAGGATCTGAACTTCTTTCCTTAGCCTTAACGTTTCAAGGGCATTGCCAATGGTTACCTCCAGCCCATCCATATGGATAGGTTTCACCACATAATCGTAGGCGCCAAGCTTCATGGAAGAGATCACCGTGTTTATATCTTCATAGGCGGTTATCATAATGATCAGGATATCAGGGAAAAGGTCCTTGATTTTTCGAAGGGCTTCAATGCCATTCATGCCCGGCAATCCGATGTCAAGCAGAACCAGGTCCGGGGGATCGTTTTTCATGGCATCAATTGCGGTCTCGGCTGTGGAAAAGGCCTCCACCTGGTAATCCGCCTCAAGGGCCATAGTTATCCCTTCCCTTATGGTCTCTTCATCATCAACTATGTATATGGAGTATGTGATCATACGGTTCGCTTCGCTCACTGATACTGGGTATTCGGTATTGTTGTATTCTTGCTTAGCCTACGTCGTGCGCCTTTTTGATAGAAATTGTGTAGGCGTTTAGTTTTTTTTAACTGGAATCTCAATCACGAATTCGGCCCCACCCAATTTACTTGTGGATACCCGCAGAGATCCGCCGTGATCAGTGATAATCCTATGGCAGAGACTGAGCCCAATGCCTGTGCTGCCGTTTTTTGTTGTATAGAAGGGATCAAATATCTTGCCTTTAAGATCCGAAGTCACACCAGGACCTGAATCGGAAACGCTCACGATAATACGGTCATTTTTTACGGATGATGTAACATCAATTTTCTTGGCGCCATCCACATTTTTCATGGCTTCAGTAGCATTTGTGATAAGGTTTAGAATCACCTCTTCTATCAAGAGCGGATCCGCATGGCACAGTGGTAAATCCCTGGCCAGGTCTTTTTCAATCTTAATCCCACTTTTTCGTAACGTGACCGAGGAAAGATTAATGGCCTCTTCTATGGGTTGATTTATGTCTGTTAAGACTAATTTGGGTTCGTTGGGTTTGGAAAAGTCCATGACCCTTTTGATCACAGACTCAATTTTACTCGAAGCTGATTGGATCTGCCTAAGAATTTGTTTTACCTTATCTAAGCTTTCCGCTCTGTCGTAAATTTTTTCCAGGGTGTTTAAATATATATTGATGCCCGAAAGCGGATTTCTTATTTCGTGGGCAATGCCTGCAGCCACACGCCCCAGGGAAGTCATCTTGTCCTGAATCCTCAGGAGGTGTTCCAGTTCCTTTGCCCTCGTGATATCCAAAAAAGACCCCACGCTCTTTTTTGTTCCTGGAATCACAGCAAGGGTAGCGAATACCTCTTTTACAGTGCCATTCTTGTCTATGAATTTGTATTCATAATTCCTCGGGGCCCTATTTGGATCAATTCTTCGGGCGGTGTGATAGACCATCATTCTGTCCAAGTCATCTTTGTGAGCGACAAAGTCTGTCCAGCTTTTTCCCCCCTCCACCTCTTCTTTTGAATAACCGGAGAGTTTTTCAAATTCTCTATTTGCAAGGGATATGGTTGTATCTTCCTCTATGATGACAGTTGCGGTTCCTGTAGTTTCAAAGATAGTCCGGTATTTGTCCTCCGACTCGCGGAGCCCTTTGTGCTCAATCCTATCGCCTTTGTCTTTTGCCATCATTTATAATATGTTAGAGGTTAGAGATTTCGTCGCAATGATAAAAAAATCTAAAAGCATTATCTCATGGGCTATAAGCCATGGACAGGGAAGATCTCTTTCCGGATATAGGAAACGACTCTTCGGGCCTCCTCGAAGGCCTTGTCTTTGACTTCACCCTTTGTGAAGTACGGATGATCATAGAGACTGCCCACCTCGTTTTCCGGCCCGAACATCATACCTCCCACAAGAC
>JAKLQB010000211.1 GCA_022013615.1 Desulfobacterales bacterium
AGGCTAAACATATCACACAGTAGGTTCAAAAAAATCAGAAAAGAAATACGGTTCAAGATAAAATTGGCTTTTGCAGATTAAGGAAATCATGCATGGACATCGGAACAGGGCAAGATGTGGCCGCCCCTGAAACATCCCCCCCTTGAAGCAACGGCCTCATTCCATTCTCATCTATCCTCATCAGAAGGCACCTTACACTCCGACGAAAAGTAAGTTTTCGTCTCCGCATAAGGTCGAATAGTAAAAATACAAAACAGGAGGTGATCAATCATGCCTACCATCGGTTATTGCCGTGTCAGTACAGAAGACCAGGCCAAAGAAGGCGTCAGTCTGGACAATCAGAAATCCAAAATCGAGGCATACTGCCAGTTGAAGGACCTCGAATTATTAGAGATTATCGAGGATGCCGGTATTTCTGCGAAGAACTTGAAGAGGCCAGGCGTTCAAAGGGTTCTCAGCCTTGCTCGTAAAAAACAGGTCGATGCCATAGTCGTCTATAAACTGGACAGGATTTTCAGGAGTACAACGGATGCACTGGAGACAACCAAGTTGTTTGAAAAGTGGGGCGTGTCGTTCCATTCCATTGAGGAAACATTGGACACGCAATCAGCAATGGGTAGATTCTTTTTCACTTTGACCGCCGCACTGGCAGAGATGGAAAGACGGCTCATAGGAGAAAGAACCAAGGCGGCGCTTGCACATAAACGAGCCAAAAGAGAATCAACAGGAGGATATGCTCCACCATATGGTTATGACTTGGATGATACTCGACACTTGGTTAGGAATGCGCTGGAACAAAGAGGGATTAGGTTAATCAGATCCCTGGATGAAAGAGGGAGTTCTTTGCGGGAAATTTGCCGAGAGTTAGAGGCCAATGAATACAGAACAAAGACAGGTAGAGTGAAATGGAACCCTAAAACAGTGTCAATGATCATTAAGAGGACATCCCAAAAAGGGTGAAAGTGTTTCCTTGCGTCCGGAAGGTAGCACTACGGCACGTTAGAAGTTTTTATTTTGTATAACTTACCAATTTTAATGGAGAAAGGAGGTGTCTAATTATGTGTGATTTTGATGATTTTTTCGATGATTTTGGATGGGAAGAGATGGGAATGGCAGGAGCTCTGGCAGAGGAGATGACAGAGGAAGAAAGAGAACGACTCAGGTTAGAACGGGAATTGGAGAAGGAACAGGAGCGCATAGACGAGGAAATAACTGATTGCGACGTCTACAACCCACCCGATGATGAAGAATTTCTACCCTGATTAAAACCTTAACAAAGCACAACCTGGGAGCCCCATGATCATTTCCTTTGGTCATGGGGTTTTTTTTGTAATCACCCCGGAAACCTAAAACGGAGGGAAAGGAGGTGAAAACAAGCATGCTTCAGAACCTGAAAAGGGAGATTCAAAAAACCACGGACGCCTTGATGGCTGCCATGGGACAAACAACACCGGCAAAGGAATTCGGAGCAACGCTCCTGATGGCAGTGGTTGGGCTTCATGTCACAGAAGCCCGTATACGAAAAACCCAAAACTTTGAAGAAAGGAGGCGATTGATCAATGAATTTAACAGACAAAGGAATGCAATTGAAAAAGGGATCCAGGCCCTCAGAAAAAGCAGATGGGAAAGTTCTAAAGACCCAGGAGAAAGACGCAAAAGAGCGATGTCCTGATTGCGGGGAAATTGTTTACATCGCTGGTGGGTGCCTTTTCTGCCGCTACTGTGGATGGTCACGGTGTCTTTGAGGCATGAAGAAGGAGAAGTTATGTACAATTCTTGAACGTGCCGGGTTTTGTAACCGGCCATTTTCTTATGAAAGGAGGAAATGATATGGCAGAAGAGATTATGAACAAGGCAATGCAGGAAGAGGAAGCGGAAGTTTGCTCCACCTGCGGAAATATATACCGGATAGAGCTGCTAAAAGAAGGTGAAGACTGGAACGACTTCGGCTATCGCCATTGCCCATTCTGCGGTCTGATCACAGATGAATACGCCAACATTTCATAAGGTTTAATCTAAACATATAACCAAATCATAATCAGCACATAAGCCTCTGGGAGCAATCCTGGGGGCTTTTTTTGTGCCCAGTGAAAGGAGAGATGTCATGAAAGACAAGGTTAAACAAGTTTTAGGCACCATTTTGGAGAAATTCAAGTCAGGAGATATCCCTGAAGCCGTGGCCTATTCCATGTTCCCTATTGCAAATATTCCGAGTTCCAAGTGGTCAATATTAAATAGGACGCTCATGTTTCTGTCCGGCACTCAAGACGGCAGGGGTTACAGACAATGGAATGAGGCCAACAGGTATGTCAAGAAG
>JAKLQB010000212.1 GCA_022013615.1 Desulfobacterales bacterium
ATGGTTCCTGAAGAACAGCAGTTGAAAATGGCTCAGCTCGCCTGGCGAAAATTGTGCAGTCCTTTGCATTGGCCCATCCGGCTAAGGTCATTGGTTCTTCAGTCTGGCGAAAGTACTATGCTCCCACACCTTTAAGAAGCAAAAAAGTTATCATTTACATATCTAAACTTGATTAAAACTTAATAATATCAAATGATTAGGTATGGCAAGCTATGTTTGAAAAAACCTGAGTCCAGAAAGTGATAGGATTGATGATGTAATAATAAAATTTGGCATTTCATTGTTGGAGGATTCTCGTGGAAGTCATTGTTAGTATATATAATAGATGAGTATGCTCCAAAGAGGGGCAGGACCATTTCAAGCTCCGCCTCTACCAACACCGATGACTAATTTATAGAGATTTTTTCGGTGCCAGCAGGTGCCGTAACCCTGGACGGGAACCTCCAATACATCAATTTCTAATAAATATAATATTTATTGAATTTTTTCCAAAACTCTTTGTCGTGATCTTGCCAATCCTCACCAAAGACCTTCTCATAGTAAGAGTTGAACCTATCAAGCCACCGCGACCAAGAATGTCTTCCTTTTTCTTTGGCCTCCAATACATCGTTTAAGAAAAGTTTAATGTTGGACAACCCATCTTTTGGAACATAAAAGGCTGCTCCTTCTTTGAAAGATCTTACAGTATTTTCGGGACTCAGCGCATGGGCCGTCAACATAACCGCTATGACTTTTTTCTTGCTTGCAATTTCAAGTAGTTTATAACCATCAACCCCCATGATATCGAGAATAGCAAGATCAAAATCCTGCTTTTCGATGAGTTCCTTGGCTTCATCAAAACTGGGAGCTTTTTCGATGTTGCACATTGGTAGCAACTCTTCCAATGTTTCCAATACATCAGGCTCATCATCAACTATAAGAATACTTTTGCCGTCTAACAAACTATTGTTTTTCATGCATACGCCTCCCGGTGCGGGAAAACAGATCAGGATTTTGCTTCAGAACCTTATTCAAGAGAAATACATTATTTCATTCCAGTCTATGTAAAATTATCCAATGGGCTTCACAATAACCCAAATGGCAATACCCCTCCCTGTACATCCAATAAAAACTTGATCAGATCTTTTTCGATCTTGCAACGGACCTGGCCATCCTATCCAACTTGAAGATGGTATTGAACTCCATGTTTTTACTGATCCAAAGCTTCTTATTGATTACAGAATCGGTAATTGCCCCCTTGTAAGCCAGGCCATCCAACAATGTTCGTGGATTTTCGCATACCATGACAAAATCCGGAGATGTGAGCTCTCTCTCTTCCAGTTCAATGTTTCCATCATCAATGCTAATGGCAAACCTACCGCCCATAGTCTTGATCAGGATATCCCGTTTCCAGCCCGCAATGTCTTTCCGCGCCCGCTCATTTGCGTTCATCTCTTCAATAATGGATTTAATCTCTTTCAAGGCAGCATTATAATCAGCAACATCTTTGTCTGACACTTCCGGGAATTCAGGTTCAACTGGCGACTCCCAATCAATCTCAGATTCCTGGAGCCCCTTCTTATTAACCTGTTCCTGTGTAAGTTCCCTTGTGGGGACGCAAAATACGTCTGTCATTTCTCCAATACGGTTGTCCTTGAAAATAAGCTTTACCTCGGTTCCTTTGGTGATAATGCCCGGCACTAAAATACCTGTTGTGGTATACAAAATAACGCTCATGGCCGTATCAGCCCCATTGAATATGACCCGACCTCTGCCATAGGGTGCCATATGCTGGAAAAGCGATGTGGCAAAATATGTGATGGGTGGCGTGCTGTTCATGATACCCACCTGCTCCACCTCGATCAGTTCGGTAGGAGCAAAATTGCAATCCGGGCAATGGGTCAGAAAGGGGGGCACCCTGACCAGGCCGCATTTAGAACATTTGCATCCAAGAAGTTTTTTCTCATCCCTTAGTGAAAGAAAGAAGGGTGAAAACTCCCCTTTTGTCCTCTGGTAAAAAGTATACATGGCATCGTTGGTGATCAAATAGTCCTGGTCATCGATAGTTTCAATATGTGAGCCCACTTCAGGTATATATTCTGTGGGAATAACTCTTTTTTTTTGAATACTCATTACATTTTCCCTCCCTTTCTATTCATGTTCAAAAATCAGGCAGGCCGTGTACTGGGCTATGGTACTACCAGTTCCATGAACCAGTGCCGTCTTCAGATTCCTCTTGATCAGTTCATTGCGGGCGGACCAGGCCGACATGATATTGCTGGCACCAACGGCATGACCGCAATAGATTAAACCACCGCAAGGATTGACTAAGTATTTTCCCCCTGGGGTCATTAGATTCTCCTCTATTAAAGAATCGGCATTTCCCAAAGGCGCCAAACCGAACTCGGCCATACTTATCTCCAGTTGATGCACAAAGGCATCGTGGAGCTCTACGATCTGGATCGATTTTGTGGGGTCCTCAATACCGGCCATGCCGTAAGCTCGGTGAGACGCATCATGATCGGACATAATACGTGACATAACCTTCTGGTTCTTACCTGCAAAGGAGTGTTCGTTTGATTCGCCCACACCTGTTATCCAGACTACAGGATTGCCAGTGTTTTTAGAGATGGCCCTGGCTGTGTCTTCTTCAGCCATGATAAGGGCCGCGGCGCCTTCGGAATAGACACAGATCTCCAGCTCCCTGAATGGATAAACCACAAGCCTTGAGTTCAAAACCTCTTCGGCCGTTACCTGATCAAACTGCCTCTGGGCATGTTCATTATCTCTAACCTGCTGGCTGAGCTGGGCAGAGATCTGGGCAGTGATTTCCGGTTTTAGATCCTCAGGATGTTCATCCTTGTAAGCCAGCACCACCTCAGCATAACTGTCAGAGGCTGACCACCCTATCGGCTGCTCAAAGAAGCTATCCCCGGACCAGCCGATTGATTTAATGACCTCCGGTGTAGCTGACATTGATGAAAAGTCAAAGCAATCCGTGGCCTTTTCTACTCCCAGCACTAAGGCGGTTTTAAACCGGCCGGCGGCTAAATAGGCGTGGGCCGCAGACATGGTATAGGCGCCTGTGGCACCACCAGTAGTTATCCGGATACCGAATTTGTTTTGCATACCCAAAAGTCCGTGGATGGCATGCTCGGGAATGGCAGTCCTTTCAAATATATCATTATAGATCCCGTAAAATGCAGCATCCACATCTTGAATGGGCACCTGGGCATCCTTTACTGCCTCTCGCGTGGCCATTTGGGCCAGTTCATAATAGGTCTTTTCCCGCCAGGTTCCTTTAAAAGGCGTAACCCCCGCACCAACAATACCAACTCGTTTTGACATTAATCTGCTCCTCCTGTTCCAAAATGTTATTTCCCGAAATTCTGTGGAATGAGAATTTCATATATAGGTATTGACTATTGGAATGAAAATCTAATATATGCGATTACTAATTCTGCTATTCTCGACTCTTTTTCATTTTTTGCAGCTTTTTCTCCACGAACTCTTTTTGGTTTTGGGCGCTGATACAGATGAGAAGGTGATTAGCCTCAATTTCCAAAATCTGCTCAAAACTAGAGTGAAGTCCCTGCTCAATAGCAATTCGGGATAGCTTAAGGGCAAGTGGGGATTTTTCCCCAATTTTGTTTGCCATGCCCAATGCCTCATCGATGAGCCTCTCGGCCGGTACTACCTTGTTTGCCAAACCAATGCGTAGTGCTTCATGGGCGTCTACAAATTCACCTGTGAAAACCAGTTCCTTGGCTTTGCCTAGCCCCACTATCTGTGTAAGCAGCTTGGTGCCAGCAGTTGTCACTGTGAGTCCCACCTCAGTTTCAGGAAATCCGAACTTGGCATCTTCGGTTGCGATCCTTATATCACAGCTCATGGCGAATTCGCATCCACCTCCTAAAGCATAACCTTGGACCGCTGCGATCAGAGGTTTACCCAGTCTCATTATCATACGCTGTACTTCTTGAAGCCCATCTGTCTCCTCAATCCAGGTCTCGAAACTTTTTCCGGCCGAGGACTCCTTTAAATCCTCCCCGGCACAAAAGGCCCTTCCAGCGCCTGTCAGAATGACAGAAATTGCCTCTTTATCTTCCCTGGCTGTCTCTAGTTGTTCAATGAAATCCCTAAGGAGGCCCCCATTTATTGCGTTTAGACGCTCCGGCCTATTCAGAGTAATAATACCAACGTTTCCATCCCGGCTGTAAAGAACCGTCTTTTTTGTCATATATAAGCCTCCGAGTTATTAATGATAAAGCAAGAATTACTCAGCTGAAAAAAATCCTTACGCTACCTTTTTCCTTTTTTACTTTTTTCCTCATGGAGCCTCCGCAGTTCCTGCTTCAAGATCTTTCCCGTTTTTGTTCTAGGCAACTCCTTTATGAACTCCACCTCCCTAGGATACGCATGAGCTTCCAGCTTGGTTTTCACATGCTGCTTGATGCTTTCTTCTAAAGCTTCGTCCACTTTCACGCCTTCCTTGGGTTGGATGAAAGCCTTTACAATTTCTCCCCTAACAGGGTCAGGTACCCCTATTACACCAACTAATGCCACTGCCTCATGTTTCATCAGACAACCCTCAACTTCACCCGGACCGATTCTATAGCCTCCGCTTTCAATGATATCATCCTGTCTGCCAGTAAACGAAAAATGTCCACTTTCATCTTTTATCCCATAATCTCCTGTTCGCATCCAATCACCGACAAATTTCTTCTTTGTGGCCCCCGGGTTCCGCCAGTATTCTAAAAACATGACCGGGTCAGGGCATTTGACAGCTATTTCACCGAGTTCACCGGGCTTTGCAATTTCCCCTCCTTCGCTGATTATCTCGACAATATGGCCCGGGACAGCTTTCCCGATTGCCCCTGGGACAATTTTCATCACTTCTGAGCAAAAACCAATAACCAAATCGCATTCTGTCTGTCCATATTGTTCATTAAGCTCAACTCCAAGGGCCTCTCTACACCATTCAGGTAGCTCTTCTCCCAATGTTTCGCCACCGGCTGTTATTGACCTTAACTGAACATCATAATGCTCTTTTGGTTTCTCCACCGCATGCATCATCATTCGTAAGACGGTGGGAACGGCCATGAGGTTTCTGACTCCATGCTTGGCCATCACATGGAAGGCCTGCTCTGGATCGAATTTACGGGCCCTGAATGCAACGACTGGAATCCCATGATGCAAACTTGGGAAAAGCGCGTCGTACGATCCTCCAATGTATGCCCAGTCTAACGGTGTCCACAATAGATCCCCTTTCTTAGGGAATAAATTATGATAGAATTCAAAGCCAGGCAGAATTCCGAGCAAAATTCGGTGTCCGTGAAGGGTTCCCTTAGGCTGCCCTGTAGTCCCTGAAGTGTAAATTATCAGTGCTGGGTCATCTGGCTTTGTTAAAACAGAGGTAAAATCGCGACTCCCCATTTCCACGCATTTCCAGAAATCTAAAACGTTATCATCTTTGCCAGCATCAACAACCATAATCATTTTCAGATTTGGAAGTCTCTCCTTAATTTCCATAACCTTTGGCAAATTTTCTATGTCCGTAATAACCCCCTTAGCCTGACTATCATGAAGTCGGTATTCTATGGCATCCGGTCCAAAGAGCGTGAGGAGCTGTACGGCTATGGCACCCAGTTTGTAAATTGCTACATGAGAAATCAGGGTTTCAGGACGCTGAGATAGTAATATTCCAACCCTGTCCTCTCTCTCTATGCCATTTGCTTTTAAAGCATTGGCCAACTGATTTGAGTTATTTTTCAGTTCCCAGAAGCTATACTTTTGTTCTCTCCCATCCGGGTCTACATAAATAAGAGCTAATCGGTCCTTTTCATGTGCCCACTTATCGCACACATCTACCCCTATATTATAGTACTCTGGGATCTCCCACTCGAAGTTATTATATACTTCCTCATAGGTTTTACCTGTAAGCATCTTATCCTCCTTTTCCCTCCACTTGTGCAAAATTCTGTATTATACAGCACAATGATTGGCAATCGGGGCATAAAATCTTCGCCCAACACCTCGGAATCCACCAATACTACCCTAAACCCTAGGCTGAGCGATTAACACCCACAACAATGGCTCGGTCATCTCCATTTAATTATCATTTCGTTTTAATGTCTCGTTTATCAGTCTTTGTCCATTTCCGTGCAAAATTTTGTACTTTACCTCTTCTTTTAAAGATGATTCCTTAATCTCCTTAACGGCTCTACTAAAGGAGATTGTAGGCCAATCAGTTCCAAATAGTACCTGATCTTGGAGTAAAGAGTTAGCATACTGAAAGAAAGGGTCCCATCCTGTTCCGGAAGCGAAAATATACTTTGGAGCTATTCCGCCTATTTCAAGAAAGACACGTGGATAAAATTTTCGGGCAATGGCACATAACTCCCCAACCCATGGCCATCCTGAATGGCAGGCCACTAATCTGATATCAGGGAAATCTAAAAGAATCTTTTCTAAATGAAATGGCCTATCGGCCTCCATAGAATGGTTTGGCGCATAATTTATGCCCGTATGAAGCCAAAGCGGGATCTCGGACTCTACACACAACTGATAAAGGGGATAGAGTCTGGCATCGTTAGGTAACATATCAAAAAAAGCAGGCTGTAAACTTAAACCTACACACTTTGTATTTCTAACCGCTTTCTTGAATTCCTTCACAGATTCGCTTATGCCTTTTCGTGGATCTACGCTCACTGCTCCAAAAAACCTATCTGCATATTCACTTGTTAATCTTGCAACATCTTCGTTCAGCCGAGTTGGATCTTCGAATTCCCACTCACTATGTAAGACTGCCTTTTCAATTGACGCATCATCCATCTCTTTTAGCAGCACATCACTTCCAGCCTCGTAACGTAAATCAAAACCAGCCCTGTCCTGATAATACTTCATAAAATCTTCAGGATTATTTGAAGTAATTTTGCGAGGGACGCGTACCCTCATGTCTATTACCCGCATTTCACAACCTCTTATTCATATCTTATGTTTGTTGCTGTTAGTACCAGTACCCCTTCTACTTTTTAAAGTGCATCCCAGTTTTAACGCAATCCAACCTTCATGCTTAAACGCTATCTTAAAAAGAGGTTTACCAACACCAAAGCAAATTCCGGTACGTATGTAACCAATAGAATTACAGGTAAAGCCCCGAAGATCATAAAGTATGAGGCCGGCTTGACATATTCGTTCAGCGGGAGATTACCCCCGATCAGACCGGCGAGATACAGCATGGGCGCGCAGGGTGGGGTAATGTTTCCAAGGGATAGGTTTGTAACTGAGATGGCGGCAAAATG
>JAKLQB010000213.1 GCA_022013615.1 Desulfobacterales bacterium
AAGACGGCTTCTATTCCCGGGTTATTTCACTAAGACCAAGCCTGATCCCGTTAATTTGGAATATTGGTTCGGCCAAAGGACAGTGGAACTCTTTGAGGATCTATCGAAACAGATATTTTTCTCAATCCAGCACGACTGTATCCGCTCTGATAAACCTTGCCCACAGGGGTCTGATTTTGGTCATGAAACTGCTCTCCAGTTTATTCTGGTATTGCCAGAAATAAGGAAAGTTTTGGACACGGACATTCGGGCTGCCCTTGAGGGGGACCCCGCGGCCAAGAATTACGACGAAATAATCTGTAGTTACCCTGGGCTTTTTGCCATAACAGTCTATCGTATGGCCCATAAACTGCACGAACTGGATGTACCCCTTGTACCTCGCATAATGACTGAATATGCCCATAGTCTTACCGGTATTGATATCCATCCGGCCGCCAAAATTGGGGAAAGCTTTTTCATCGATCATGGAACGGGTGTAGTGGTTGGTGAGACCACAGAAATCGGAAATCGCGTCAGGCTCTATCAAGGTGTGACTCTTGGAGCTTTATCGCTCCCCAGGGATGCGAGAGATCGTTTCATAAACAAGAAGCGGCATCCTACCATTGAGGATGATGTGATCATTTATGCAAACGCGACCCTGTTAGGCGCAGAGGCCGTTATCGGAGCCAGATCAATAATCGGTGGGAATGTCTGGATAACTGAGCGTGTGCCACCGGATACAAAGGTTTTATTGAAACGGCCTGAACAGGTATATATTGGAAATAATAACAAAAAAGGAAATCCCATAGGCTCAAATTAGGTGTCGGTACGACCGTTGTGGAACCAACAAGCAGAAATACAGGTCCTGCCTTAGCTTTTGCGTATGCCGACAAAAATTGTCGTTTTATATTCATCATGCCATAAAATGCCGTAAAGCAGATCGTTATTATCTTGCCCGGCACTTGTGAATGATACTTGAGCCCTGATCTATTTGTGATCTAATATGTTACTCAAACCGTGCATCAGTGCTTGACATCAATTTGGAGGGTCATTATACTATACTGAAACACTATAGATAAAAAGGCTATATAAAAATCAAAAATGATGAAAGGAACAAGCGATGAAATTTGTAAAGAACCAGTCATCAGATGATACTTTAGACTTGGTATGCCGTATGTGCCCTCTTCATCTTTTAGAGCCTGGCGAAAAGATCAAATGTCTAAAAAAGGGTCAGGTATTGGAAGTTTTAACCGATTATGACGGGGCTCTGGAGGATATTCCTGCTTGGTGTGAAAAGTGTGGTCAAGAATTCATTGGCATGGAGGAGGAGGAGGACTGTTATAAACTGTATATAAGGAAGACTAAGTAAGGGACATTATTATGAAAAGGGTCTATATGGATCACGCATCAGCAACGCCTGTGAGAAAACCGGTCGTTGAAGCCATGCTACCCTATTTTGACCAGCACTTCGGCAATCCGTCGGCGGTCTATGACATGGGTTCAAAGATCAAACAGGTTATAGAGGAGCAAAGGGCAAAGGTTGCCAGATTAATTGGTGCGAAGGCGGAGCAAATAATATTTACTTCGTCGGGTGCGGAAGCAAACAACCTCGCAATTAAAGGTGTATCTCTTGCCGGGCAGAAAAAAGGGAACCACATTATTGTGTCCGCCATTGAACATCATTCCGTTCTTAATTCCGCGAGATTCTTTGAACGTATGAATTTTGAGGTGACTTTCCTCCCTGTTGATGAATATGGGTTGGTGGAGCCGGAACGTTTGCTTGGAGCTATTAGACCGGAGACAATACTTGTATCAGTTATGCACGCAAACAATGAGATCGGTACGATTGAACCCATACCGGAACTTGCCGTAATTTGTAAAGAAAAAGGGGTCATTTTTCACACGGATGCAGTTGCAACAGTAGGGAACATACCAGTCGACGTTAATGAGCTCAATGTAGACTTGTTAAGCCTTTCCGGTGTCTCCCTTGGTGCGCCAAAAGGAGTTGGGGCACTTTATTTCAGAGATAAACTGAGACTTATGCCATTGATTCATGGAGGCATCCAGGAAAGCGGCAGGAGAGGCGGAACAGAGAATGTTCCAGCCATTGTTGGGCTTGGAAAGGCATCAGAGCTTGCAGCGGGAGAACTCACAGATAAAGTGAATTACATGCAAAACTTGAGGAATCTTCTTGTCGCCGGCATCCAAGAGCGGATAGACCAAATAAAATATACAGGCCACCCGGAAAAGAGGCTTCCCGGCCATGCAAGCTTTTGTATTGGGGCTATTGAAGGAGAAGCGTTGCTTTTTATGCTCAACCAGCAAGGCATTTATGTAAATACCGGCTCTGCCTGTGCTTCCAAAGCCCTTAAGACCTCTCCTGTTCTTGTGGCAATCGGAATACCGCCTGCTCTGGCACAAGGGTCGATCGTATTTACTATTGACAACAGCAATACGGTTGAAGAGATTGAATATGTGCTTGAAAAACTTCCTTTTGCTGTTGGAAAGCTTCGGTCATTTTCTCCAATATGGAGGGAAAAGGCCGCTGCCTGATAGGGGTCTTCCCATGAAACTATCAACCAGAAGTCGCTACGGAACGAGAATGATGCTGGACCTGGCACAACACTACGATAAAGGGCCCATACAGATAGGTGATATTGCAAAGCGCCAGGATATTTCTGGTAAGTATCTTGAGCAACTCATTATTCCATTGAAAAAGGTCGATTTGATCAAGAGTCTTCGCGGTCCAAAGGGGGGGCATATGCTGGCAAAGCCTCCGGATGAAATCACCGTTGGAGAAATCGTCAAGGTGCTCGAAGGAGGAATTAGTCTATCTAATTGCATTGAAAATCCTTACGAGTGCAACAGATCCAGTAGCTGTTTAACTCGTGGCATCTGGGAAGAGGCAACAAAGGCTATGCAGGATAAGCTAAATTCCATGAGTTTATCCAAAATGATTGAAACATGCGAAAGCATTTAAGCATTTTTGAGGAGATAAGATATGTATTCTGAAAAGGTGATGGATCATTTCTCAAATCCGAGAAACGTCGGTGCCATAGAGGGTGCCGACGGAATTGGAGAAGTTGGAAATCCAGTATGTGGAGACATGATGACTTTTTATATCAAGGTAAAGGATGACAAGCTGACTGATGTAAAATACAAGACTTTCGGGTGCGTTGCAGCCATTGCAGTTTCCAGCAAGGTTAGTGAAATGACCAAGGGCAAAACCCTGGAAGAGGCTAAAGCCATATCGAAAAAGGCCGTTGCAGAGGCTCTTGACGGACTTCCAAAGGAAAAAATGCACTGTTCCAACCTTGGTGCACAGGCCCTTAGTGAAGCTATTAAAGACTATGAGGAAAGGAAAAACGGAAAACAAAAATCCGCGACCAAGACAACAAAAAGGGGAAAGTCAAAAAAGCATATTACATGTAGCCAATGCAATGCACAAAACCCTGTTACAGCAAAGTTTTGTATGGCTTGCGGGGAAGGGGTCAAGTAAATGAAGATCGTCTCCATTTCCATAAGCAAGAAAAAGGGAACGCGCAAGGGCCAGGTCGAGGAGGCTTCCCTTATTCAGGGTCATGGGATTGAAGGAGATGCCCATGCCGGACCATGGCATCGGCAGGTTAGCTTCCTTGCTGCCGAAAGCATTGAAATGGCTAGACATAAAGGTCTTGATGTCACTTTTGGAGATTTTGCGGAGAACATTGCCACAAAAGGTATCGACTGGAAAAAGATGCCAGTGGGCACCATTGTACAGTTGGGAGACTCGGCGGTGGTGGAGATTACCCAAATAGGCAAAGAATGTCACAGCAAATGCGCCATCTACTACATGGCAGGGGATTGCATTATGCCCCGGGAGGGGATCTTCGGCAGAGTGCTCAAGGGCGGGGAAGTTCGTTGCGGAGCGACGGTTCGTATCTTGCATGAGTCTTTAGGGGATAAATCCAATGGCCTTTGAACGGAGATAAAGGCCTGAAAGGGCTTTAAAAGAGAGAATCCATGAAGACTGGGAAATTCGTATCAAGAATAATAGCATTGTTTCTCGTATTTTTTCTTACAACTACCGGTGCTGCTCAGGCGCTGAACTTTTCTAAATGTAAGGGGGAATGCTGTCAGAATACACAGGACAAATCTCATCATAAGGGTTCAGCCCATAGACTATCTGCTCATCCTTCCATTGAATTTAAATCACTCATCCTTTTATGCGACCCGCTCCAGCAATTCAGGGCGCTTGCAGAAAAAACACCTGAACAAGGAAGCTGCCATAATGGGACCGTTCCCTCATGTTGCCGGATGGCGCAAGCGAACGACAAAGTCAAGGGTTTGATTTCAACAGCGCTGTCTAAGGCTGATCGGCCTTTGGAGATTGGCCCTGTGTGCATTTTGTCCGAAATACACACGACAGACAATACACTAAATACAGCTTCTGCAAGGTATTCGCTACGTGCAAGGGCAACGCCTGCCCCATTATATCTCAAGAACTCTGCCTTCCTCTGTTGAACATATCGGCCTGGTTTCGGCTTGAACTTCTTACCGACAACCAGGCGCGCACATCTGCATATTTTTCACCATTCATTTCCGCAGACACGGCGTACACA
>JAKLQB010000214.1 GCA_022013615.1 Desulfobacterales bacterium
GACAAAAAGACTGAAAAACCGTCCTAAAGATGAATTCCTCTCAATCTTTCTTGGATTAGCCACTCCTGATCCCTTAGACTCTGCCGTATTTATGGCGGAGATGGCTTAGGGGGAGGACAAAATCTCATAAAACCCTTGCAAGTTATCCAGGAATGAAGTATAGGGCTGAAGGATAGGTTGGTAACAACATCAATAGTGAAAGAAAGGAGGTGAGTGAAGAGGATAGGTCTAATTAATGGGAGTAAGAATTTCATTTTTAACTAAAAAAAGGAGGAAGAAATGAAAAAGAAGATTTTTCTATTGGGTTTGTCGGCAATCATAATCACTTGCTTTGTCTTTATGGCTTTCAACCCGGCTGTTGCGGAAGACAAAAAGATCAAATGGCGAATGGGCAGCACCTGGACACCGGCCATTAATCTCTATCACGGTGACAAGTCGATGATTAAGTATGTCAAGGAGATGACCGACGGGAGGTTTGAGATAACATGGTTTCCTTCCGGTTCACTCATGAAGGCATTTGAGTACTTTGACGGCTGCAGTAAGGGCGTGGTGGAGGCCGTTGGCGACTGGTCCAGTTACTGGATTAGCAAAGACCCTGCCTTTGACTTCCTCGGTTCTATGCCTTATGGATTCACCAATATGGACTATGTAACCTGGTATTATCAATTTGGCGGCGAGGCGCTCTATAACGAGGCCTACGGAAAATTCGGGATGCGATATTTCAACCTGGGAGCAACAACTTCTGAGTCCGGGTTTCGAACCACCGCGAAGACCGGTCCTATCAAATCAATTGCCGACTATAAAGGCAAGAAGCTGAGGACCCCTGCCCGTGGCACCATCTGGATTCTCCAGCAGCTTGGTGGATCGCCTGTCAGTATGCCCGGCGGCGAGATATATCTGGCCATGGAGAGAGGAACCCTGGATGGCGCGGAGTTCAGCGCCCCCGGTATTGACTGGGAGATGGGCTTTGCCGAGATTACCAAGTACTGGAGTGTCCCTTGCTGGTTCCAGCCGGCATCCCAGGTGGGCGTTATGGTGAATCTGAAGGCATGGGATAAATTATCAAAAACAGACCAGGCCATATTTACAACCGCGTGTAAGGCTGCGGCCATGGAAAGTCTTACCTTCTATGAGGCAGACTCAGGTAGGGCCATTGAGAAATTCATTGAAAAGGGCACCGAGATCGTCAAACTGGATGATGAGAGCCTGAAAAAGTTAGACGAGTTGTCGGGCGAGTATATCATAATGGCGGCCAAGGAGAGGCCAGGACTTTTTAGGAAAATCCTAAAATCCCAGATGGACTATCTTGATGAATATAAGGACTGGCGAGACATGACCGGAAAATTTGGTTATGGGTTCCATCCCACCTATGTGGATAAGGTACAGGCTGCGTTGAAGGAAATGGGAATGGAATAAACGAGAAAGAGGTCTTTGGAGAAAACACTTCAAAGGCCTCTTTAATATTCAACTTAGAGACGCGCGTCCATTGGGCCTACGTACGGCTTGGAAAACCTTTTATGCTCAATGGGCGTAGTCAGATGTAATTGTCACTATCTGGAACGTCTGCTCGGGGGTGTTGGAGTATTGGAGAACTGGAGTGTTGGGTAAAAATGTATGATTTCGGGATGTTATGTTTTTTGGTTTTTCCATTACTCCAATTCTCCATTACTCCAGCATAATCCCCGGAAAAACAACCACGATTGGACTCCTTCCTGGAATAGATCAGAGCCACTTTTCCCGGGTATGGATTCTTAAGGAAAGGTATTCAAATGCAGCTCAAGTCATTCTTGCAAGGTTTGGATAATGTCAGCGAATGGTCTGGCAGGATTTTTGTCTGGCTGATTGTTCCTCTTACCGGTGTTGTAGTGTTTGAGGTCATATCAAGGAGGGTTTTTAACGCGCCCCATATATGGTCAATTGAGGTCACGGACTATCTTTACGGCCCCCATTTCATGTTGGTAGCGGCCTATACCCTCCTTTATCGGGGCCATGTAAGTATAGACATTATCTATCAGCGCTTCTCGCCAAGGACAAGGGGGATCCTTGACTGTTTCACCCACCTGGTTTTTTTCTTTCCCTTCCTGATTGTTCTTCTGATACAGGGGATTTTATATGCCTATACATCCTGGTCAATACATGAAACAAGCCAGTCTGCTGCACTGACCATAGTTCCTTTAGTAAAAACAGTTATCCCGGTAACTGCTTTACTGCTCCTGGTTCAAGGTCTGTCAAATTTTATTCGGAGTATAATGCAGGCTGTAAGGGGGGCAGAGAGATGAGTGCAGAATTCATAACTATCGGCATGTTCGGCGGGCTTTTGATCGGCCTTTTCATGGGGCACCCCCTTGCCTTTGTTTTGGGCGGCCTGGCCGTGATATTCGGTTATATTGGCTGGGGTCCATCGTGCTTCTATATGTTTATAAACCAGACCTGGGGCACAATGGATAATTATATCCTTGTTGCGATCCCCCTGTTTATATTCATGGCCCAAATATTGGATCAATCAGGCATAGCCGAAGACCTGTTCGATACCATGAGATACCTGTTTGGTCCCATAAGGGGAGGTATTGCCGTCGCTGTCGTTATTGTTTCAACCCTCTTTGGGGCATGCACGGGAATTATTGGGGCATCGGTTGTTACAATGGGTCTTTTGTCAATGCCGGTGATGTTAAGATACGGTTATAGCAAAAAACTTGCATCCGGGGCAGTCTGTGCGGGCGGCACACTTGGGATCCTAATTCCACCGAGCATTATGCTCGTTGTCATGGCCGATCAGGCAGCAGTATCTGTGGGCAAGCTTTTTGCGGGAGCCGTGATCCCGGGCCTTATCCTGTCAGGCCTTTATATCCTGTATATTTTAATCAGATGCTGGTTCAAACCTGAAGATGGACCCCCTCTAAGCATAGAAGAAAGGGCATCTATCTCAGGGAAACAGTTATTCATTAGAGTAATAAAATCACTTGTACCTCCCGTTATCCTTGTCCTGGGTGTGCTGGGATCCATCTTTGCAGGGATTGCTACCCCGACCGAAGCAGCGGGAGTTGGTGCCGTACTCGCACTCCTGATGAATTTGGCATATGGCAAGTTCACCTGGAGCGGTTTTAAATCTGCCGTTGTCAATACCTCCAGGACTACGGCAATGGTGATTATCATCCTTGTGGGCGCTTCCTGTTTTTCCAGCGTGTTCATGGGCTCAGGTGGCGGCGACGTTGTGAAAGACTTCATCATGGGTATTGGACTTGGAAAATGGGGTACATTTATTGTCATGATGATTATCCTCTTTTTCCTCGGGATGTTCATCGACTGGATCGGCATTATCATGATATGCTTTCCAATCTTCCTCCCCATTGCGGCAGAATTGGGATTTGATAAGATCTGGTTTGTTGTGGTCATCGCTGTTATGCTCCAGGACTCTTTTCTAACACCGCCCTTTGGGTATGCCTTGTTCTACCTTAAAGGAGTAGCGCCCCCTGAAGTAACAACATCAGATATCTATTGGGGGGCTTTCCCCTTCTGGCGACTTATGGAGGTTGGGCTGATCATCGTAGTGATATGGCCCAAAACCATCACATGGCTTGCCGGCGTACTCGTGAAATAAAAATCAGAATTCTTTAACTTTAGGCACTTGCACCATTATCACGGTAAAGCCTGTTGTGTCTAACCTGGCTCGTAATACCGGGCTCGCAAGGCTGAATATATAATACTGATAACACATGCTAAAACCAGGTAAGACCTATCAAGAAGTCTATAACTCCTTTCGCTGGAACATCCCTGCACTTTATAATATTGGTGTCGACATATGCGATAAGTGGGCACATCAAAGGTACCGCCTGGCCTTGATCTTTGAGAATGAAAAGGGGCAAGTTCAACAATATACCTTCTGGGACCTGAAAAGACTGTCAAACAGGTTTGCCAATGGCTTGCAGGCGCAAGGGATAAAGACAGGGGACCGGATAGGTATCCTGCTGCCTCAATCCCCTGAGACCGCAATTTCGCATATTGCCATATATAAGGCCGGTGGAATTGCGATCCCTCTTTTTACGCTTTTTGGCACTGACGCTCTTGAGTACCGGCTGTCTAACAGCCAGGCCAAAGGAATTATCACGGATGAGGCTAATCTGCACAAGATTCTGGAGATATGGGAAAGGCTTCCAGACCTTAAAGTTCTCATCGTAACAGGTGGTGAAAAGCAAGAAAGGGTGCTGGATTTTTGGGACTTGATTGAAAAGGGGTCTGCTGATTTTAAACCTGTTATAACAAAAGCAGATGATCCGGCCCTGATCATTTACACATCAGGCACCACCGGTCCCCCCAAAGGTGCCCTGCATGCCCACCGAACCCTGTTGGGACATCTTCCCGGTGTGGAGTTTCCCCACAATTTTTTTCCAAAAGAAGATGATTTTTTCTGGACACCTGCTGACTGGGCATGGATTGGCGGGCTTATCGATGTCCTGTTCCCAAGTTGGCACCACGGAATTCCGGTAGTTGCCCACCGTGCAAAGAAATTTGACCCGGAGGAGGCATTTCACCTCCTGGCAAAGTATAGCATCCGTAATGCCTTTATGCCGCCGACAGCGCTGAAAATGATGCGCCAGGTCAAAGACCCGCATAGTCGGCATGATTATCACATGCGAACCATCGGGAGCGGGGGGGAGACGTTGGGTGAAGAGCTCCTTGATTGGGGCAAAGAAGTGATGGACTTGACCATAAACGAATTTTATGGCCAGACTGAATGCAATTTGGTGGTGGGGAGCTGTTCAGAGGTCATGGAAACCAGACCAGGTTCAATGGGGAGGGCAATCCCCGGCCACATCGTTGAGGTAGTGGACGGTTCTGGGATGCCTTTGCCTACAGGCAACGTTGGAGAGGTTGCTATTCAAAGCCCCGATCCGGTTATGTTCCTGGAATACTGGAAAAACCCTGAGGCAACCAAAGAAAAGTATGTAGGCGACTGGTTACTCACAGGAGATCTGGCCAAAAGAGATGAGGATGGGTATTTCTGGTTTGTTGGCCGAAAGGACGATGTTATCACGAGTTCGGGTTATCGTATAGGTCCCGCTGAGATTGAGGACTGTCTTATGAAGCACCCTTCAGTGAGCATGGTGGCTGTCATAGGCAGCCCGGACAAGGTCCGGACAGAGGTTGTAAAGGCATTTATAGTGCTTAAATCTGAGGTAGCACCGAGCACGGAGATTGAAGAGGATATAAAGAAATTTGTGAAGGTTCGGCTGGCAGC
>JAKLQB010000215.1 GCA_022013615.1 Desulfobacterales bacterium
CCAGTGAAGAGGCGACGCGCAAAACCGAGACACAGGCGGAGATCAAGGAACGAGAGGCTTACATAAAAGTCCTTTTAGCTGATTATGACAAGGCCCATGAGGAGATGGCGAAGGAGTTGAGGGAAAAGCTGTCCAGTGAAGAGGCGACGCGCAAAACCGAGACACAGGCGGAGATCAAGGAACGAGAGGCTTACATAAAAGTCCTTTTAGCTGATTATGACAAGGCCCATCAGGAAATGGCGAAGGAACTAAGGGAAAAACTCATTAATGAGGAAAACGAGCGCAAGGCGGCTGACCAAGCGGAGATAAGGGAGCGCAAATGGGCTATCAGCAGCATGCTGGAGGAATTCAAGAAGGAGCAGGCAGAGACAGCCGCCGCGTGGAAGAAACTTCTGGCCACCATGAGGGCGGCCAGAGAACCCGCTGTCATAAAGCCGGCAGAGGTAGAACCTGAGGTTGAGGAAGCCCAAGAAGAGCTGGCAGAGGATGAAGGATTGAAGAAGAAAATCCTGGATCTCCTTGATAACGATCCCGATGGTTTGAAGATGGTGGAGATGGGAGACATGCTGGGCATAGAGAACTGGCGGTCCTTGATTCCCGTTATGAGAGACCTCCTGGACGAGGGCGAAGTAACGAAAGAGAACACAACATACTATCTCGCTTAACCAGCCCTGATGCCTGTTCTCTAAAGTCAAGGTTTTTTACGGAAACCGAATAAGGGAGGCAAATGCAATGAACGTGGAAATAATAAGAGGAGAAGAAGGGAAAATCGCCGCACAGTGTGTCTTCTGCCAGGGAAAGGGAAAGGACCCTTTTGAGCTCCTGTCCAAACTCTCAACCTGCCAGGTCTGTGGTGGACAGGGAGAAGTAAGTCTCTCAGAACCGGCCGTTAAGTGCGTTTACTGCGGCGGCACGGGCATCCACCGCGACCAGCGCCTGACCTGTGCTGTCTGTGGAGGCAAAGGCATGGTTAACATAAAGGAGCCAGTGGAAACCTGCCCTGAGTGCAAGGGCAAAGGTATTATCGAGGGCGATTACCTCCCTTGCCTGAAATGCAAGGGCAAAGGAGTTATTACTAAAAAGTAGAAGGAATGCGGTGCGCGGCAGGCAGAGTTAATTTGACCTGCCTGCCGCCCACCGGGCCCTTCATGCCGCTACGACTTTAGTCGAGTAGTTAAATGGTTAAGTAGTGTCTGAACAAAAACCCTATTAATCTCCCCCCTTTGAAAAAGGGGGGCCGGGGGGGATTTTAGCAACCTGTCGAAATCCCCCTAAATCCCCCTTTACGAAAGGGGGACTAATAAAGAAGGCTTGCACTTTTCGTTCAGGCATTAAGTAGTCAAGTTGGTAGAACAATCAGCTACTTGACCACTCGACTACTCATCCATTCGACTATTTAACCAATTGTGAGCGGAGCGAACTAACTTCAAAGGAGGAATATATGTCTATAGATGAAATGACGACCGTGTTGGAACCGCGTCCCCTGCCCAACTTTGTGGAAACCCCGTTCGTCAAGGGCATCACCGAGAGGTCACTGGCCTATATAGAGGCCGGTTTTCCCCTCCATTTGCGAGGGATTTCCGGAACGGGCAAGACCACCATGGCCATGCATGTGGCCAGCAAGATAGGCAGACCGGTGGTCATGATCCACGGGGATGAAGAGTTCTCCACATCGGACCTGGTAGGCGGCGAATATGGCTATCGCATTCGAAAGGTTGTGGATAACTTTATCCACTCGGTCCTCAAGACCGAGGAGGATATGAGAAAAAGGTGGGTGGACAATCGGCTGACCGTGGCCTGCAAGTACGGGTTCACGCTCATATACGATGAGTTTACCCGTTCCAGGCCTGAGGCCAACAATGTCCTCCTGTCCGTACTCCAGGAGAAGATGCTGGACCTGCCCGCGGCCCGAGAGGGAGGTGAGAACTACCTGCGAGTTGACCCCGACTTTACGGCCATCTTTACCAGCAACCCGGAGGAATATGCAGGTGTTCACCGCAGCCAGGACGCACTCCGGGATCGGATGATCACCATGGATCTGGGCCATTTCGACGAAGACACAGAGGTGCGCATTACAGAAGCCAAAACGGGCCTTGCAAATGGTGATGCCTCCAAGGTCGTCAAAATAGTCAGGGGCCTCAGGGATTCTGATGTCTATGAATTTGCCCCCACCATAAGGGGCTGCGTCATGATTGCCAAGACCCTTAAGGTCCGAAAGGCCTCTGTCAACAAGGATGACCTGATTTTCAGACAGACCTGTATGGACATCCTGGCCTCGGAGACCAGCCGCATTGGCAGCCGGACTAATCAGGACAGGGTCAAAGAGGTCATCGGTGAACTGATTGATAAGTACAGTTAACCAGTTGTCAGTGGACAGTGGACAGTAGTTGCGGGTTGCGAGTTACGAGGTGCAGGTTTTTTCAATCGTCAATAGTCAATCGAAAATCGTCAATCCAAAGGGGGTGTGAAAAAATGGCTTTAATGAGAGCTTTTGCAAAGGTGGATGGGGAGGGCAAGATTCCTATTCCAACCAATATTCGAAGAGAAGTGAATCTGAAGGAGGACCAGCTTGTTGAGATCAAGTTATCAGGTCCCAATTGTGCCCAGTTTATTACCATTCACAAACGGGAAAGTGCCAGATAGATCATAAAGAAAGGGCGACAGGCATTAATCACCTTCCCACACGGAGGCTTTCATTGGAACAAGAAATTCCCGGCATTACATCTATTAAGACATCTCAAAAGTCCAAGATCAGATCCATGCACAGGGCCAGAGGTTCGGAGTACTTGGATCTTTTTCTCCTGGGGAAGAATAAGGCGCGATTGGAGAAAGAAAAGACAAATGTGGAGAAAAGAAGCCTCCAAGTAGTCGAAGATCTCAAGACAATTGATGAGGAAATTTCCGAATTGGAG
>JAKLQB010000216.1 GCA_022013615.1 Desulfobacterales bacterium
ATCGGATTGGGTTAAGCTGGAAGTCTTTATTCGCAGCCTAAAAACCATGGGGTGCACCTGCCCTGGCTATTGTACCACGAAGCAAATGGACTACGTCATCAGTTTCTCCCATAGCATGATCGAACAGCTTGGCATCAAGACTTGAGACCTTTCTTATTCCTTAAAAAGGACTTTTCTGATCTCCTCTTTTATGGCCATGGACGCGTTCTTGTCCCCTAAAGTACCTACCCTGATCACAACCTCTGTCTCTTGCGCTGATTTATACTTTAATGAAACGGCAACCCGCTGATTGTCACCACGTTTGGCTTTAATCTTCCCTGAAGCTACGTCATGGGAAGAGCTCTCTACCTTGATATTCATCTGATTAAGGGCTTTGGGGGTTGCGTCCCAGGTTTCCATGAAAGGCGATTGAAAAATGACTGTGAGTGCTCCCTCGTAATACTTGGATCCAACAACACCGGCAGCTGTGCCTGCGCCAAAGAAAACAATAGGCACAGCACAGCCCATCAGCAGAAAGCATAATAAGATTTGCACAAAGAGTTTGACTTTAACCATCTTTAACCCCCTCATTATTCCCTGGCTAACCCCAGAGTAAAATTTGGCACTATCTAATACCGTCTGAAAACTAATGTCAATAGCCAAGTAAACCTAAACAATCCACGCCAGAGGACATGGATTTCTGATTCTAATAAAAAGCTCCCTGAGGTAAACCCCAGGGAGCTTTTATTTTCACCATTAAGCCAGTTTAAGGAGTGCCCTTTTCTTTTATGGACCAATTTCGAATTGAATGCCTTTTAAGAACTCATCCTCGGGGCCCAGCACATCAATATGCCAGTCGCCAGTCTCGTGTGTCTGGATGATCTTGGAGCTGTAAGTTCGCCAGCTTGCAGAACGGATGTCCAGCGCTATCCGCGCTCGTTCTGTGTGACCATAATACCAGACATGGGTAGCTTTACTGGCACCCTTTGCGCCTGTAATTTTTGTGATGCAATAAAGCTTTCCAACATTGGCGGGGAAATTTGTGTCGGCACCCGTACACTCTAAATCAACCACATCCAGACATACGGCACCCTCGGTCACCTCCAGGCGTTCTGATTCTTGAGACATAGCGTTTCCTGGAAAAAAGGCGCAGATTGTAACCGATATGAATATACTAAGGGCGAAAAAACTTAATTTTTTCATGATACTTTCTCCTTAAAATTAATTTAGTTCAATACATATTTTAAATGCATTATAATACAAACTTTTACTTTTAGCAATAAAGTAGCGGTAATTTTCCTTGTATGCAGGCTGATAACACAGTAATATTAATGGTGAATGCTATTTGTCATCCTGGAAGGAGGCTATAATCATCAGGTTTTGGGTTATAACGCCCTGCCATTAATCCAAGGATTGTCCGGGGATTGAAAATGTTATTGAAACGGATCACCTTTATTGTAAATCCAAATTCGGCCAATGGAGCCACTGGCAGGCAGTGGCCAAAAATATGCCTAAAGGCAAAGGATCGATTGGGTTCGTTCGAGGTCCTGATAACCACCGGTCCCGGTGATGCAATCAGGCTTACCCGGCAGGCCGTTCTGTCAGGCGTTGACATAGTGGTCTGCGTTGGTGGGGATGGCACCCTCAACGAGGTAGTTAACGGTCTAATGAACGAAAAGGGTTCGCTTGAATCGGAAGTTCTCCTGGGTTATATCCCCCGGGGCACAGGATGTGATTTGGCCAAATCTTTACCTGTTCCCTTAAATCTGGAAAGGGCCCTGGATAATATCCTCACTTGCAGGAATCGCCAGATAGATCTGGGAAAACTTACGTGCCGGGATCATAGGGGCCTGGAATCATACCGCTATTTCCACAATGTTTTGAGCTTAGGCCTGGGTGGTGATGTGGACGTCCGCGTCAACAGAACAAGCAAGGTATTTGGTGGTTTTGTATCGTTTATGTGGGCAACCCTTATCTCCATTTTACGCTTTGATAAAAAGCGCGTTCACCTCCGTGTAGACGATCATTTCGATGAGGAAGTCACTATCTGGAATGTGGCTGTTGCCAATGGGCAGTATCACGGGGGCGGAATGTGGGTAGCCCCTGGTGCTGCAATAAACGATGGTCTTTTTCAAGTGACAATAATTGGGGACCTGAGCATGCCTGCGGTGTTCTGGAATCTGCCCAGGCTATACAATGGGACAATATATGAGCATCAAAAAATAATAAAGTTGATAGGGCGGCGGGTTGTGGCATCTTCAGCTCAAGTGGTGCTTCTGGATATGGACGGAGAACAGCCAGGCCGACTGCCTGTTGTTATTGAAATGGTTCCTTCTGCTCTCAGCATTATTTGTGATTGAAGAAAAGGGAGATAAGGATTATGCCTATTCCGGGTTGACTCTGAATCTTTTTTTTATACTTGTTTATATCACATCCCTGATTTACTTCATTTACACCCCATCCAATTGAAGGGGGAGCGCCCCCCTGCCCCATCGGAAACTTCGCATTAAATATTAAATTATTAAACCTGCAGGGCTCGGCAAAACCACAGAATCCTACCGATTATAGCATCATGTAGTTGTACCTCGTTATCTGGCCACAACATATTGCGCTCAAATCATAAAAAAATTAATTGTGCAAGTATCTATTTTTTTTGCTTTTTTTCTTGACAAATCGCAGAGGGTTGCGTATAAGTGTCAGAAAGTGTCACAAAGTGTCAGAAAGTGTCAAAAAATCTATCATGTTTAGAGGTCGCTCAAGACATACTTTGGATGCCAAAGGCCGTTTGGCAATCCCCGCCAGGTTCAAGGAGGAATTGGACCAGGGAGACAATGATTGTCTGGTTGTCACCAACCATGACGTGTGCCTGTGGGCCTTTGCCAGAGCAGATTGGAGGGTAATCGAGGAGAAGGCCTCGAATCTTCCCCAATTCAGTCGCTCTGCCCATACCTATCTTAGATATTTTATATCAGGTGCCGTGGAATGTCCAATTAAACAGGGAAGAATAACAATCCCTCCGGATTTAAGAGAAATTGCAGGGCTGAAAAAAGAGGTGGTGCTTGTTGGAGAATTGAAAAGATTTGAGATCTGGGAAAAGGACAGGTGGGAAGAGGAATTTCGGCGGGTTAGAGAGAGCTTCCCTGCGATCAGCGAGTCCCTTTCAGAATTAGGTATTTAAGGGGCCAGACTTGGAATACCCCCATCAACCGGTCCTTGTTCATGAGGTTGTCAAGTACCTTGTTTCTATTCCTGAGGGCACTTATGTGGACGGAACTGTTGGTACCGGGGGACACAGCCAGGCCGTCGGAAAGCGCCTGTCGGGAAAAGGTCGATTAATCTGCCTGGACATGGACCCGGATGCGGTTAGTACATCAAAGAACAGAATGGCCTTTCTCGGTGACAACGTCCGCATTATGAAAGCAAACTATGCAGACATGGATAAGGTCCTCGCAGACCTGGGATGTAAGGCAATCGATGGTGTCTTATTAGACCTTGGGATGTCCTCTTACCAGCTTGAAAAATCAGGCAGGGGTTTCAGTTTTA
>JAKLQB010000217.1 GCA_022013615.1 Desulfobacterales bacterium
AAAACTAAGCTCTGGCTGGCTAGTGCCCATCCATAAATGGCTACTTTCCGCAATCTCTGCGTCAGATTCGTCCCGCCACCGGCGGGACTCGAAATACTTCAATGTATTCCTGTGGTTAAAATCCTCATCTTCCTTGATCTTGCGAAAACTATCTCATTTCTGGATGGACACTAACAGATCAGCATGAGGTTGGAGTTTGACTTAACAAAGGCCAGATATTATGATTAAAAAGTTAAAAGCAAACCATTTTCAATAATCAGGTGTAAAATCAATAACATAGTCTCAGCCTTCTGGAGGAACTCATTAGAAGACGCGACCAGAAGGTGCGGAGAATGAAGTCTTCAGGGGGATCATGGTGATGCCGATGGTGAACAGTTCTGGCCCGCTGCCGGATTTAGTCACCAACAGTGCAGAGATGTCCAGAGGGCTGGGGAGTGAGATTTCGGTCTATTGAATTTAAAAATAATATATGTCCCTTTCAGAACGAGCATATCACTCATGGTAGTATATATGGTCGTCTTGTCACTATTTCTGCACTGCGCAGTCAATGCCGATGACTCACCGGAAAATACGCCCGTGAGTGAGGCAGAGAAAGATACGCTTTCCTATCGGACGGAATTCACGGATCTGGAAGACAAGAATCTGACGTCGATTTTCAAGGCGACGTCCAAGTTAATCGTCCTCAATGATCGTCCGCCGCACACCCTGGCCGCTCTGGAACGGAGGGTTCGGACCGATATCGACATGTTTCAAAAGATATTGCGATCGGAGGGCTATTACGATGGGAAGTTGACCTACCGCATAGAGGCAGAGCAACGACCCGTCCAGATCTTCATTGATATCGACGCAGGGCCGAGATACCGTCTCAAACGATACACGGTTGAGTACGTAGGGCCGGGCTCTGATACCGAGGGGCTCCCCCGGGAACCGAAGGATGCCGGATTGTCACTGGAAAAACCGGCTCGTGCGCAACTCATTGTCGACGCGCGGGAAAAACTGCTGCAAACGCTTGCCGGGAGCGGCCATCCCCTGGCCATGGTAATCGACCAAAAGGCGGTCGTTGACCATGCCGATGACAGCATGTCGGTCACGATTCAAATTGAGCCGGGTGAAATGGCCCGATTTGGCCCCGCAGCAGTAGAGGGGACGACGGGTGTTGATGCGGACTATATTGAAGGCTTCGTGTCCTGGAAAGAAGGAGATATCTTCGACCGAAAAAAGATAAACGAATTGCGCCGCAGGCTGTTGGGTACGGGTCTGTTTGCGACGGTTGCCATTGAACGTCCCAATCAACTGAACCAGGAGGGCATGCTGCCCGTCACTATTCGCGTGAGTGAGCGAAAACACCGTTCCATTGGGCTGACAGGTCGATGGTCCACTGACGAAGGATTTGCCGTGGAAGGGCTCTGGGAACATCGGAATCTCCTGGGGCGACAGGAACGTCTGACTCTAACGGCGGAGATCGGAGAGATCAAGCAGGAGTTCGACGTGAGTGTCATGAAGCCCAACTTCTTGCGTCAGGGTCAGAACCTGCTGGCCAACGGGGCATTGGCACACGAGGATACTCCCGCCTATAAGGGACCGCTGACTCGATACTTTGGGGGACTGGAACGTACTATTACCAAAGAGTGGAACGTCCTTGCCGGGATTCCCGTTGAATTCAGCAACCTGTCAGATTTACAGGGCACCAGGGACTTCTTTCTTTATGGGCTTAAAGTACAGGGAGACCGCGATACGTCCAACGACCGGCTTGACCCATCCGAGGGTACACGCCTAAGGTTGACGCTCAGGCCGTATAGGGGAAAAGGGGCCGACGATGTGGCCTTCCTTATGAGTGAGATAACGGGAACCGGGTACTATGCGACGGGCGATGTTGATCGTTTCATATTTGCAGGCAGGGTGAAAATCGGCTCCATCGTGGGTGAAGAAACCAGTGCGTTACCCGCCAATAAACGCCTTTACACCGGCGGCGGCGCCTCCATCCGTGGGTACAAATTGCAGTCCGTGGGGCCGCTGGGACCAGACGAAACGCCTCTTGGCGGTCGGTCGTTATTAGAAATAGGTGCCGAATTTCGTGTTAAGATAACAGACACCATCGGCGGCGTCGTATTTATCGAGGGCGGGAATGTCTATGACGATGAATTACCGGACACCTCCATTGATCTGCAGTGGGCGGCCGGGTTCGGTATCCGGTATTTCACCGCGGTCGGTCCAATTAGACTGGATTTCGGCTTCCCGCTCAACCCCCGTAAAGATATCGATGACCCTATGCAATTTTACATCAGTATAGGACAGGCCTTTTGAGTGATGTTTCCGTGGACCAAAATACTGCGTTTTGGAGCGCTTACATTCGCGGGTGTGGTAGTAGGGGGATGTGTGCTCTTGTTGTCGGCTTATGCGATCCTTCAGACCGATGCGGGCCGGGCCCGCCTGGTGGGCTTTGTGAACAGACAACTGAGCACGCCTGGCGGTACGGAAATCAGAATCCATCGTCTGGACGGTGATCTTTTGCGCCACATAGATATTGAGGGACTGGTGGTGCGCGATAAGGACGGTGAGTGGTTCCGATTAAGTACCGTTCAGATAGAATGGCGTCCCGCTGCATTGTTTAACGGCGTTTTTCTCATCACGCATCTCAATCTTACCGGGCTTCACATGACCCGAGTCCCGGTGCAGGAAAACGAACGTAGTCCTGGGGCATTTCACTGGCCTCGTCTGCCATTGCGTATCGCCATCGACCGGTTTTCATTGGAAGGCGCATCCCTGGCTAAACCCGTTCTGGGTAAAGCAGTGGTGTTTCGAGGGTCCGGCAATACAACGGTCGAGACCCACGGTCTTATGCGTACCAAGGTGGATGTAGAGCGCACGGACGGTGTACCCGGTCACGCCCAGCTCGAGGCCGAATTCCAACCGCAATCAAACCGTCTCGGTATTCAGTTTGCCCTGGATGAGCCCCCCGGGGGAACGCTGGCCCGGGTCCTCAACCTAACTGGCTTGCCTGCTTTGTCAATCCACGTCACAGGAGACGGGCCGCTCGACGACTGGCACGGGGTTTTGCAGGCCCGGGCAGGAGATCTTGCCTCCCTGGATATGAACCTCGCCCTGGATGTGGTGAATCAGTCAACGCTGCAGGCGGACGGGCACGCTGACGTTTCACGACTCTTCCATGAGCCGTTGCGATCCCTGTTGGTGGCCAGACTCACGTTTGACGCGGCAGTGGATTTCACGAACGAGGGCGTTGTGTTGCGCCGGGTCTACCTCGCAAACGAACTGGGAACCGCAGATATTTCAGGCCAACTCAAAGGTCGAGATGGCGATCTCAATGTCGCATTAGCCTGCACACCGCGGGGAATAGATTACGTGAATGGTTATGTCGCGCCGCTTTCAATCGGCGGTATCCGTGTAGATGTCAAACTGGAAGGACCACTACAGCAGCCTTTCATCTCGGTGGATGTGGTTGCTGATTCGCTGGCGCTGGACACTGTATCGGCGGGGCGATTAAAAGGTGTATTCGAGATTGATTTTCAGCGGCCTTATAACCAGCCGGATGCTAATCCCTCTATCCGGGCGAAAGGCCATTTGACTGGAGTCCGTTTAGAGCCACCCGAGCTTCACGCGCTGTTGGGGGAGGTGATCAACTGGTCGTTTGGTTCCACCCTCCATTTGGATACCGAGGTCATCGACATACACGATGTAGTCATTTCGACGGCGTTCGGTCGTTTGTCGGGATCGGGGCATGTTGTCATGGGGAGACAGGAAGGCGATCTCAGGGTCACGGCGGAGGTCAATGACCTGGCACCTCTGTCACCCATTATCCATCGACCCATAACAGGAACGGCGAAAGTTGAGTCCCTCATTCACTCATCGGATTTCCGACAAGGTATGGCCGCCAGCCTGACCGGGAAACTCAACGGCTTGTCCCTCGGTGACATGGTAATAGACAAGCTGCTGGGTCCGCAGGTGTCTGTGGCCGGAAACTTGATTTTGAGCACGAATAACGAGTGGACGATTCGAGACCTCACCATTGAAAGTGCGGTGGGCACCCTTATTGGGGGTTTATCCATCACGCAGGATTCTCAGGACCTGGAAGGGCACTACCGGCTGAGAGTCCCTCGACTCGCTGACCTCTCGGACATCGCCACAGTGTCTCTCGCGGGCCAACTGGATATGGAAGGTGACATCGGTGGGACCCTCACTGACCCTTCCCTGTCCGGACAGATATCTTTACAGGCGCTGGCCATGGATGATATTGATATTGGGACCCTGGAGGCGCAATTGGAAGCGGCCCGGCTCGTGGAGAAACCCCATGGGCATATATCCATGTCACTTCGCGACAGCAAATTCGGGGACGCCCGGGGCGCGACAAACTTTGCCTTTATTGACACGGCTGAGATGGAGTTAAACGATATAGTGGTCGAATTGAGGGACACTAAAGTCACCGGCGGCTTAATGGTTCCGCTGAAAGGTGGACCCGTGACCGGTTCCCTGGCAGGGCAGTTAGCTTCTCTGGCGGCATGGTCGGATTTGGTCGGTCGGCAGGTGGCGGGAACGGCGACTTTTGCTCTCAATTTGAGTATGGAGGGTGAGTCGCAAAACGCCGAGCTGACCCTCGACGGCAATGACCTGGCGGTGGGTTTAGAAGTGGACGAAACAGCAGAGTTTGACACGATCAATGTGTCTGCGCAAGTAACGGATCTGCTGGGCACCCCAAAGGGCCGGATCGAGTTCGTGGCGCAAGATGTAAAATTATTCGATGCGCTTCTTTCTAAATTGTCGTTCAACTGGGACTTAGACGGTCTTACCCGCGGTGCCGTCATGACAGCGAGCACGGGCGATCTGCATGGATCGTTCAGACTCGATCTTACCGGTGAATATTTGCGAGACGGACAGGGCATCGAGCTCATGCTCTCCGGTCTTGATGCCTTGGTGATGGGACAGACCATAATGATTGAAAAGCCGGCCCGCTTCACGCTTGGACCGGACCGAATGGCGGTAGCGAACTTGGTGCTGGCCGTGGGGGATGGGCGGGTTTCGGCCAGAGGGAGCGTTACTGGGGACGATATTGAAGGGACACTGGATGTGACGAATTTCCCGTTGGCCGTGGCTGAGATCGCCATCCCTGATGCCGGGGTGACCGGCACTCTCTCGGGTCATGCCGGGATCTCTGGATCCCGTACGTCACCGTCCGGCCAGTTTACCATGGAGATAGCGGGTATGCGCCCGATGACCGCTATGGTCCGTGATGTCCCGCCTATTGCGGGTCGCGTGAAGGGTGAGTGGCGTGATGGCCGTTTGCAGTTGGCCGGTGAACTCAGCGGTTTTGCAGAAAAGAACGTAAGCCTGGAAGCAAACCTGCCCTTGCGGATTGAGCCGATGTCACTGGCCGTGCAGTTGCCTTGGGACGAACCGATTGACGGAAAGTTGACCTGGGGAGGTGAACTCGGGCCCATCTGGGATCTGCTGACCACGAGCGAAGACCGTTTTACGGGTCGTGGCGATCTTGCGCTGGATCTGGGCGGGACACTGGATGCACTCCATGTCAGCGGTCATTTCGATCTGACCCGGGGCCAGTACCAAAATATCATCACTGGCACCACTTTCTCAAACGTTGAGATGAGGCTCGAGGGCGACCGCGATCGGCTGGTGCTCAAGAAGCTGGTGGCCGATGACGGCAGGGATGGTCGCCTTCAGGGTAATGGCGCCTTGGACCTGGATCTGGCAAAACATTTCCCCATGAACGTGCAGGTGGAATTCAAAGAAACCATACTCGTGGCGCGCGACGATCTGACGGCGCGGGCAAGCGGTAACATGGTATTCAAGGGCTCCCTGCGCGAAGCCCTTTTAAGCGGAAAGATGGTCACCGGAGATATCGAGTTGAATCTCGGCAATAATCTGGCACCAGAGATCGTCGAGCTGGACATTAAGGAAATCAATCTACCGGACGGATCGCTCAAAGAAAACCAATCTGCGGCCGGCGGCGGGCAGGGTCCGGGATTCGTGGATTTGGATCTGCAAATTTCCGTACCGGGCAAGGCATTCGTGAGGGGTATGGGGCTGGATTCCGAGTGGAAAGGGGATCTGAAAGTGACAGGTACGGCGGATGCGCTCATTGTTGCAGGCGTTCTTGAACCGGTACGCGGGCACTTTTCAATTATGGGTAAGACATTCGAGCTTAAGAGCGGATCCGTGAAATTTGCAGGCACAAGCGACATGGACCCCATTCTCAATGTCTCAGCGGAGTACAAGGCCACGGGCCTCACGGCCATCATCGCGCTTACCGGTTCTGCTTCGCAGCCGAAGATAGAGCTCACCTCCCGACCGCCGATGCCGCAGTCGGAGATCGCCGCACGAGTGCTGTTCGGAACAGACGCCAAGGACCTTACACCCGCGCAGAGTATTCAAATCGCCTCCTCTATGGCGACGCTCAGTGGGGTGGGGGGCGCGGGGGGAATCCTGGATGCCACGCGTCGTACGTTGGGCATCGATGTGCTCAAGTTTGACGAAGCTGAGCATGATCCCACCGAAACCACGGTAAGCATCGGGAAATACGTGACTGACGGGGTGTATATCGAAGTAGAGCGAGGCACGAAGGAGAACTCGATGACTTCTGCCACCGTCGAGGTCGAAGTGCTTCCCAATGTCAGGGTCGAGGGCGGTACGACCCAAAGGGGGGGCAGTAAAGTGGGAGTGAAGTGGCAATGGGATTATTGACCCGCCGGGCTCATAACCCCGGTCTGCTGCACTCACTCCTCTACTATTATTCCTCTATGATGATGGCCTCTCCCGCGCATTCAGCCGCTGCCTGCCTTACGACATCTTCAAGGTGTTTTGGGACTTCATCAACGAGAATGTGTGATACCAGT
>JAKLQB010000018.1 GCA_022013615.1 Desulfobacterales bacterium
AAGAGGCATAATCTTCACATATCTTTTGAAATCCCGGCACTTCATGCGAGCTTCTGTAAAATGCTGCGAAGCCTGTCTCTGATAATCCTGATGTGCTTTTCTGCTTTATCTCGGTTTTTGTAGCGTTTGTTCTCTGCCGGGGTTACGGCATGAGGGGTGTAACGGAGCTTTAGTTTGATGACAGCCATTTGATCATCCAAAACAAACCTTCTATATATAAGGTTGAGCGGGTAAAACCTGAATTCCTTCTCTGAAATGGATGCCCCCCAGTCAATGATATAAGGCAACCCGTCTTTACCCATGAGGATATTGGTCGCCTTCTTCAAATCGCAATGGGCTATCCCCCTTCTGTGAAGATCGTTAACCAGGTCTTTTAATGCACCCAGAAACGTTTCAGGGATCTGCATTTCTCTCGTTACTTTTTTTAGATCTCTGCCCGGTATCTGTTCAATTGCCAGAGCGAGGCCATCAATGACCCTGTATATATTCGGTACCCCCCTAAGGCCCTTCAGCTTTTTGTATGCCTTTCCCTCCCTCCATACGAGGAAACGCCCAACGGTATTTCGAAAGACAAATTTGTTGGTACTGTAGTCCTTGATAACGGCTCGCTGTCCACTCTCCTCCACAACCCAGATTGTTGGCCTTGTGGTTGAGGGCTTTCTCAAGACATGGGATTGTTTTTTAGGAAGATCAGAGAGTTTGAGGGAATCAAACATGAAAGCCGTACAGTTTAACCTTGCTTTAGGGATACAATCAGCGAATTTATTTTCTGCCTGGCATCATTGAAGACGCCTGAAAGGTTCAGGGAGTGATTTGCAAATATACTTCCAGGGTCCCCGTTGAACACGATCAGGGGTTCAAAATAGCATCTCTTCAGGTTTTCAAGGATCTTATCAACGAGCTTCAGAGAATTTTTGTCAGTCAAGACATCAAGAAAGTCAATTCGTATGGCCTTAAATGATTCATAGAGGGCATAAGCGATACCCTGCGCATAATAAAAGTTATCGTCAATGCGATACCAGGGGATATTGATATCAACCATTTTGGGGCCTTCAGAGCTGTCCTTGGCTTGTTCTTCGACTGCCAGGGACGAGTCAATATCGTGCGGGGCGTTTATTAGTCTGGTGTTGGCACCACCCATGAGCGAGGCGTATTGCTCAAGGAGTTCCACTAAATTGTCGGCCCTCGGGTAGAAATAGGATTTTCCCGCTAAAAGATTCTCGTAAAAAGTTTCAAGGCCACGGTTGGCCTCTTTCCATTTGCTTTCTGCAGAGGGAAACCACCACTTATAAGGGTCATTAGAAAGAGATGTAAATGCCTTTTCGGCGGCGGGATCCAGATTGTCCGTGGTTCTCATACGGGAGAGATTATCCCTCAGGACTCGAGTGTTGTAACGTATGACTTCCAGTTCCCCGATCTGGAAATTGGGCATATTGTCCAGAAGGACAGTGGGCCAAAACAGGTCATTGGGTAACCAGTTTTTATGCATCTGCTCAATAAGGGCTTGATTGGTCCTGATGAAAGCCGCGCCTTTAACATTGCTATCCAATTCGATAAACGTGATCCGGGAAGGCTTCACGGAGTTAATGATCATGACTACAACCACAAAAATAATGAGGGCGAGGAGTACGAGGGAGATAAAGAGCTTTCCAGGCCACCATCTTTTTTCTTTGGATTGTGATTTCATTTTTTACCGCCTTTGAGACTAAGCTGAGATAATAACCGTTTATTTTAAGAACAGTCAGGCCTAATTGTCAATACATAATACGTAATGTTCAGCAATTCTCATTATGACCCCGCGGTCCTGCCGGGAAAGCCATAATTAGAATTGCTGACGTAATGTCAGTAATCCTTTTGGCTCATGATGCCCTCACTTTAACGGAAGGGAAAAGCGATCTGTCCGTATGGGGGATGAACTTTGCGGCACTAAAGGCGTTCATGAATTCCTGATTGACGTTCAGTTTAAGGTAGGTGGTCAGGATGGTGTACATGGCGGCTTTCGATCGCATTAGAGCGTCAATGTCCGGCTGGCTGAGGGTAAGGGCGTGACTCGTTTTGGAATCTTCAGGGGGTACAATGACAAGATGATTGATATCGTCAATCTCCTTGAGGCGATCGCCGCATTTTCTTATGACGTACTTCCCTCTTTCATCAATCATTCCTGCCAGGAAAAGTTCCGCTATCAGGTCTATGAGGCCAGATCCGCATATGCCAACCGCTGGATTGTTGCATAGCCCATAAGTATTTGTCATATCATAACAAAACGGAGGTGGTTTTGGTGTTAAGGTGGAAAGGGAAGAGATATTTAGTGTCTGAACGAAAACCCTGTTCAGGCACGATTTTGGATTTTGGATTGCGGATTTTGGGTTCACAAAAAAAAACAATTTCATTGGGTTTGAAATTTTCGAGTAAAACTGGAAAACCATATTTCGAGGTCTTCGTTCAGGCATTATTTAAGAGAAAGTGCAGAACCCGGGAATGGAATTATACGAAAAAAAGGGCTTAGATTATCATCTAAGCCCCTTAATATCGATGGTAGCGGGGGCTGGATTCGAACCAACGACCTCCGGGTTATGAGCCCGACGAGCTACCAGACTGCTCCACCCCGCGAAACTTTTAATAAGATAGCAACTGATAATTGATTTGTCAATTGGAAATTACCATGGCCAGCAATTCTCATTATGGCTTCCACCCGGCAGGCCCGTGGGATCTCTTTTTAAAGACCGCAACAAAAATTCTTCTGAGGTAGTCGAACGCCCCCGTGGCCCTGAATATGGGTTCAGTGCAGGCACACAAGGCTACCGTTTGAGCTGCGACTGTCTTATGGGGCTGTGCTGAGATAGAATTTCAAAACTAACCTGCCGTTCAATGGAATGAGGCGGGATTGCGGCCTTTAAAAAGAGACCCCACGGCCCTGCATTAGCAACGTCAAAAGGTCATAATTAAAACTGCTGTCCCATGGCAGCAATTCTAATTTTGGCCCTCAATAGTCGTAGGGTAGGTTGAGCCCCTTTTGAGGTGGTGTTGTGCTGGGGCGGAAAACGCACAACGGTGAATGGTTTTGTCGAATTCTATCCGGCGGGGAGTCTGATGACAAAGGTCGTTCCTTCTCCAGGCATGCTTACAGCCCATATATCACCCTTGTGTGCGGCAACAATCTTGTAGGATATTGATAGACCAAGGCCGGACCCCCTTTCCCGGGTCGTGTAAAACGGTTCGAAGATGCGAAGCAGGTCTTCGTCACTGATACCGATACCTTCGTCAGTTATGCGAATTTCTACACCATTATGCCATTCCTGAGTGTTAATGGTGATTGTTCCACCATCTTCCATGGCTTCGATCCCATTGGCGATTATGTTCATGAAGACCTGTTTCAATTTATCAGGATCACAAATAACTTCCTTTAGATTTGGGTGCAAGTCTGCTGTAAGCTCATGCTTCTCGGAAGAATAAATTTCACCCATGATTTTCAAGGCATCCCGGATTACCGAATTGATGTCTGCCAGTCTCTTGACAAGCTTGTACTCTTTGGTAAAATCACCAATATTGGCAACAAGTTTTTCAAGCCGGCTTACCTCGTCAAGAATCATATCCAACTTTCGTATCGCCTTGTAGTCTGTCAGGCTCTCTCTTATCTGGTTAGAAAAACCGCCAATAATCATGAGCGGATTTCTGATTTCGTGAGCCACGTGAGCCACAGTCTGGCCTACTGCAGCGAGACGCTCTGATTGCAAGAGCTTTCTTTCCAATTGTTTTTGCATGGAGACATCCCTGATGATGGCCGTGAATGTGATTCCATCTTTCATTTGATGATGGGACAGTCCAAGTTCTATTGGAAATTCTTCACCGTTTTTTCTCAGGGCTGTAAGTGACAGGGTCCCTCCAATGGCCTTCGGCGTTCTTGTGTCTAAAAATCTTTTCACAAATCTGTGGTGGTCACCGTATTGGGGGGGAATCAGTATATTAAGGTCTTTGCCTAACACCTCGACCATGGAATATCCGAATATTTGTTGGGCCGCATTGTTAAAAAGAACGATTTTCTGCCCTTCATCAATGCTTAGAATCGCATCGGTTGCTGTGTCAAGTATAGCCTTAAACTTTTTCTCAGAGGCCTTAAGTTTTCTGATCAGATTTTGATACTCTGTGACATCCCAGGTTATTTCCAAGAAGCATGCAGGTGCCTTTCCTTCCGGAGACAAGGGGTACATGATGTGGATCAGTTCTTCTAACTCGCCTCCTTTAGACTCACGATAATGGGTAACCTCCACCCTCTGGCCTGTTTTTTTCGCCTTTTCAAGAGGACATATTTGTCTCCCGAAATCACAGGGGACATCCGATTGGTATGCGATTTTATGGCATTTTTTTCCAAGCACATCTTCTTTTTTTAAACCATGGCGCTCGAGAAAAACCTTGTTCACATCCTGGATCAGGAAATTTTGATTGATGACCAGAATCTCTTCGCTGATTCCGTCAAAAAGGGTCTCCAGAAAGAGATTGCTCGCTTTCAGTTTCACTATTTCCTGCTCGCCTTGAGCCAGACTGTCTTTTAGCCGGTCAATCTCTTGCATGAGATCCTTTAATCTTTCCGTCACCATGATCATCCCCCCCCCCCTGGACAATAAAAGACATATTCCAGGGAAAAAATATCAAACATTTCATCTGTTCCTGTCCTTATTGCCCGGTAGAGCTCTTTCATTGTGCAGGCACTTGTCAGTGAAGACCGGTATTCGAATTCATTGTAAAACTGAGATTCAACGGGAAGTAAAACCTGGTCGAGAGGCCCGTACCAGTGGATATTGAGCTCTTTTTTCATTGCGAAAACCTTATTGTACATTGCCTTTAGGAGGTCTGTCCTCAAAACTGAATTGACCTGGTTAATCAAACAGTCCATGAGTCCAGTGAGGTAATAGATTTCCCTCATTCTATACTCGTTGTCCCGGGAGGCATACATGGCACGTATTGTATAGGATATGCCTCCCTTTAAGGAAAAGTGTGAGGGGATGTGCCACACGCCCTCCCCCCCTTTTTTGCGGATCTCGTCACGATGGCATTCCAGCCTGGCAGACTGAGATCTTAACATTTGGATAAAATGGCGGCATTCCCAGTCTGCCCTCCGGAACTCCCATGGGCTTAAACAAATCAGGTTATCCGGCGGCTTTTGGAATTTCTCCTGCAGGTGTATGATCTTCCCCATCGTCAATTTTTGTGGCCCATCGCGGATTAGTGTGAAAGCCTTTGTTCACATCATGTAGGGTGGCATTTTATATGCCACCGCAACCTCGGTCGGGTATAAAACCCGACCCTACAATGTTTTTGTGCTATGTTCCCGACCTGGTTTCCACACTAATCCGCAATAGCGCCTCAATGTTGATGTTAGTGCCACAATTATTATTCCATCCCTAAGCACTTTGCATGGCAGGCGGGTATTCGACATTTTAGATACAACTGATTGTGGTTTTTACGGAAAATTCGGTGCATTAATCAATCGCCAATCGAAAATAGTCAATAGTCAATTTTTATCAGCGGACAAATACCGTTAAATTGCACATTTTTGCCGATAGACCCGCAGTACTCACCCAACCTACCAGTCACGGTCTCGGGTGACATTTTTCGTGGACTTCCTTCAACCGTTCTCTTGTGACGTGAGTGTATATTTGGGTAGTGGCGATATCTGCATGGCCCAGCATGACCTGTACTGATCTCAAATCGGCACCAGCTTCCAGAAGATGGCTTGCAAAGGAATGCCGAATACCGTGCGGGGTGATCTTCTTGTTGATAGCCGCTTCTTTGCCGTATTTCTTTATAATTTTCCAGAAGCCCTGTCGCGTCAAAGGATACCCCCTGGAATTCAGAAATAAGTATGCCGAATTTGTGCGTTTTGCCAGTTGAAGGCGCCCGTTTGCAAGGTATTCTTTAACAGCCCTAATGGCTTTTTCTCCTATGGGAACGGCTCTTTCTTTTGAACCCTTGCCCAAGGTTCTTACGTAACCCGCCTCCAGATTAACGCCTAACACTTTTAATCCCACCAGTTCTGAAACCCTTAGCCCTGTGGCATATAGGATTTCCAACATGGCCCGATCCCGCTGACCCATGGCGTTGGACGAATCAGGCTGGGATATGAGCCGTTCCACTTCCCCCTGGTTTAAGATCTTCGGGAGCCGCCTTGCAAGCCGCGGGGTTTCCAGGAGCCTTGCCGGGCTACTCTTGATTTTTCCTTCGGCCGCAAGAAACCGGAAAAACGTCTTTATAGTGGATATGTTCCTGGCCACACTTCTGGCAGAGAGACCTTTTCCTATCAAGCTCACATACTCCATGATTTGATTCTGGGATGTTATAAGAGGGGAGAGGGCTCGTGCTTCCAGGAATTGAAAAAAGCGGTTTAAATCCCTGCTGTAGCTTTGAATGGTGTTATCTGCAAGGCCCCTTTCGACTCTGAGATAGTTGATAAATTGATCTGCAAGGTTGTCCATGAAAAAACGAATCCCCGCTCATCAGGATTTAAAGTCATAGAAGTGGTTATTCTTGGTCAGGATCCTCGGACCATCAGCCTCAATAACTACCATTTCCTCGAGCCTCACGCCTCCTTTTCCTGGAATATAAATCCCTGGTTCCACTGTAACGACCATCCCTTTTTTAAGTTTTACTGGTTTTTGCGGTGCGAGCCTTGGTCGCTCATGGGTTGCCAGACCCACACCGTGCCCGAGGCCATGACCGAAGTATTCTCCGAATCCCGCATCATTGATAATCTGCCTGGCGATCGCGTCCGGGTGACAGCTGTCAACTCCCGGTCGGACCTCTTTCAATGCGGCAAGCTGGGCCTGCCGGACAGTCATGTAAATATTTTTCAAAGCCGGTTCAGGCTCGCCTAAAAAGACCGTTCTAGTCATGTCAGAGCGATAAGTGTCCAATCTAACGCCTACATCCAGAATAATCGGCTCTTTCGTCTTCAGCGTGCGGTCTGTGGGCACAGCATGGGGTAATGCACTATTTGGGCCAGAGGCCACGATGGAGGGGAATGCCAGACTTTCAGCACCCGCTTCACGTGCCAGAGTCTCAATCTGCCACGCCACTTCCCTTTCTGTAAGGCCGGGCTTGAGTCCGCGGATAACCGTGTCAAGGATTTCAGACATCACATCCGCTGAGGCCTCCAAAGCTTTGACTTCCAGGTTATCCTTTATCTCTCTCATTTCTTCCACTAACCCTTTTAAGGGTTTGAGAGAAACTGGAGGGGAAAGCGCACCAAGTGCCTCTGTCAGTTGCCGATGGAGGCCCCAGGTAAGATGATCCTCTTCAAAGCCCAATTTTTCCGTTCCCATCCGTTTCAGCATCTCCGGGAAGCCCTCAATAAGGCCTTGTTTTATGGTGTGAACTTCAAAGTCGATGACCTCCTTTTCGGCTTCTAAGCTGTATCGTGAGTCCGTCACTAAAACGGCCTGAGTTTTGTTTATAAGAAGAGACCCGGATAACTCGGTAAGTTGATTATCTTCAGCCTTGAAGCCTGACAGATATCTTCGGTTTTCAGGCTGAATGATCCAGGCAGTGTCACAGGGCAGCTTCTTTAGGCGTTCCCTTAAAGCGGCCACCCGTTTGCTAAATGCCGATTTATTCATTGTTTTCTCGACGATGCAGGTTCAGAAAAAAGGTATTGATGGATAACACCTTAGCAGAGTGATCAGGCGATTGCAATTCTTGTGCTTACTTATCAGCAATTCTCATTATGACTTCCACCTGGCAGGGCCGCGGGGTCTCTTTTTAAAGGCCGCAATCCCGCCACGGCCCTGCATTAGCAAGGGCTAAAGTTTATGATTAGAATTGCTGCTTCCTTATCTCGTTGTTGACAGAAAATATGCCAACTGTTAGTAGTCGTTGAAAGAAACAGATATGAAAAGCCACAGAATCTCAAAATGAATCAGGGAAAAATTATAGAATACATAGATCAGGGCAGGTTTGTCTGCACCATTTGCCTACAGGATAAAGGCAACAGGCTGCATCTGCTTACACCATCAAATCGAGAAGTCAATCTTTCACCAAAAAGGGCCATACTCGTTTCAGGCGCTACTATTGATATTGAAAGGCCCAGAGAAGAATTATTGGA
>JAKLQB010000019.1 GCA_022013615.1 Desulfobacterales bacterium
CATAAAAGTGTGTGTAACAATCATTTCCTTTTTCCCTCTGGCCTTTAAAACTACCGGATACTTAAACCTTTGTCAATACCCTTATGCGAATATTCACAAAATATCCAAGAATAGTAGATCTCTTAGAGTGCGAAAATCCCGTTTGATGCTTTTTTTAAGGTAAGGTCAAAGTGATTTCCCTTCCTATTCCCGGACAAAGTAGCCGCACTGCTGGGTAAAAGAGACCAGGGCGTGAAGTTTTTCCTTGGCGCGACCGGAATCTATGGCATCCCTTGCCCTTTCAATTCCTAGCTCTAAATTGCGATCAAAACCAGCGGCCACAAATGCGGCTCCTGCGTTTAACAGAACCATATCTCGCTTTGGTCCTCTCTGCCCCTCTAAAATGTCTCGAATTATCTGGGCATTCTCTTTTGCATCGCCTCCTCTTATCTCTTCAGGCTTTGCCTTCTCAAACCCATACTCCTCTGGAGTGATATCAAAGGTGCTAATTTCCCCATCCTTGAGATGAGATACCCTGGTAGGGCCACAAATGCTTATTTCATCAAAAGTGCCTTCGCCGCAAACCACAAAGGCTTCCCTAGTACCTAGTCTTTTGAGTACCCGAGCCATTTTTTCGGTCAAATCAGAATCGTAGACCCCAAGGATCTGAGCAGTGGCTCCTGCCGGGTTTGTTAGGGGTCCGAGTAGGTTAAAAATGGTACGAATCCCAATCTCCCGTCTGGGTACAGCAGGGTATTTCATTGCCCCGTAGAAAAGCGGCGCGTAAAGAAAGCCTATCCCCACTTCGTGGATACACCTCGCCGCATCCGTTCGGCTGATATTCAGTTCCAGCCCCAGCGCTTCAAGCACATTGGCACTTCCACAATGGTTTGATTCCGTTCGCTGCCCGTGTTTGGCTACCTTAATCCCCCCAGCTGCCACAACAAGGGCAGTTGCCGTAGACACATTAAAGGTATTCGTTCCATCTCCTCCCGTCCCACAGGTGTCAAGGATCGTTTCATCTTCAACGTTGATTTCGTCTCGATCAATATTCACCATGTGGTTGGTAAGTTGCATTTTGATTGCCCGTGCCCGCATTGCCCTGGCAGCACCCGTAATTTCATCTACCGTCTCCCCCTTCATTCGAAGGGCCGTGAGAAATGAGCTGATCTGGGCAGATGTGGCCTTGCCACTCAGGATTTCATCCATGGCCATTTCGGTCTCCTTCTCAGACAGGTCTTCCCCTCTTACCACCTTTGCGATACATTCCTTAATCATTTTTCCTTCCTCCTTAATTTAGTTTAGCAGACAACTCCAAATAAAAAAGGCCGCAGGGATCGTTGACCCACGGCCTTTCTTGAATACATACCAACCAAAAAACCGCGGGTCTCAGGAAGCGAGCCCACGGTTTTCTATTTCTATAATAGTAGAGTCAGTGGCCTCACCCCTTATGGGAGGTTCGCCACCAGCTGTTCAACAAAACGATAAACGTTTTTCCTATCACATCGCTCATAGTGCTATTAAAATCGAAAAGAACAAAATTGTCAAGAGGAAATTACAGTTTGAAAACACAACTCGACTAAATGATTTGAGATGGTGATAAGAAAAAACCAATGGCGCAAGTGTCACAGCGCAGAGGTATTTATTACAATACCTAGAAGAAAGGCTTGAGCGATGCTCATAACTGCAGGTTTTGATAAGTATCCTGAAAAGCCCTCCGACTAAAAGATGCTGGTATTTGTTGAATCTGGACTACCCCCAAAAAAACTCCAAGAAAATTCCTCCTTTCAAATAAGCTAAAATGTATAAGAACTGCAGCTACCCGGTTTCAAGAAAGCATTTGAGCTCCTGCGAGGCAAAATGGGCAGTTAAAAGTCCAGTTCCTTTCTGAGGTTAATAAAATTACTCCGATCAAAGTCCAGAGTCTTGAAAAAGGACAAAAGGTCAACAGAATCCCAGCGCACAGAGGTAAAAACGTGCTTAATACCCCTGTCCTGACAGGCTCTGAGTATTTCCTTGGCCAATCTCTTCCCTATGCCCTGGCCCATAAACTGGGGGTCTACACCCAACGTGGCTATCCACGCGCTTTTTTCCAGCCCAAACCCGCCATAAACAATATAACTGATCATGAATCCTACAATTCTGTTATCGACTTCAGCCACAAAACTGGCGTCTTTATCGCTTTGTATCTGCTCTTCAATGACTTGCCTGAAATCAATTTTAGCAGGCGATTTCGTAATGGAGGCCTGAATACTGGCAATATCATCCGCGTCTTCGATTTTGATGCTTCTTATGATAAAATTATCCGGCAAGTTAGCCATTTTCCTCCGTAATATATTCTTCAATCAATTCTGATTATTTTGACGCGGCATCCGACCCAGTCAGGTGGGAGATAAACCCGGCCGCTGTTTCCGCTCAGCTTAACTGCCTTTTCCACCATCTCTTCGCCATAGACCTCGAACTTGACCTTACCGCGGTTTCCTTCATCGTTCATGTCCGGGACATTTTTTATTTTTTTTTCATTGGCCATTTTGTCAAAATTATTTGATACCATCTAAAAAAAGTCCGCAAAGGCATTAACCGTCTGAATTTATAATAAAATGATGATAACACATATTCTTTTGCGAAGGCTTCTCTTCTCTGATATGTAATAATCCTTACACAGCTCATGAGGAGGAAGAATGAATCGAGCAGACAAACAATATCTTACCCCAACATCCATTATCGACAGCGACCACAGGGCGGTTATTGCTTATGCTACGGAGACAATTGGCGGAAGCAAAGATGTGATAAGAAGTCGCTTTTTTTGTTGACTCACTATATAGAAATTCCCCTTGTGATTCAAGGAAAAAGAAACCACAACATATGTTATGTCAGGCTGGATTATGGAGTTCAGGCTTTTTAGGAATATATGTTGGAGTAAGACAGTGTATTGAAACGATGGAATTGGTTTTTGGTGGCGGCCTTACCTTAACATCCCACCTGTCTGCGTGCGAACGCACAGGCAGGCAAACCCAGGTGTTTGAATGATCTTTCGCTTATTCAACGCCGTTTACCTCTTCTTACCTTTCTGGCCTCTTCCTTCCAACTTTTGCGTTTTTTCCCCTTGGCCCGTCGATAAGGGTCTGGGTCCCTGGAGGGATCCAGGAAAAAGGTGCCGGGAGTTAACACAGCTTGTCTCGGAATGATCTTTTCTTTTCTTGATTCCACCTCTTTTCCTTTGTCCAGGATCTCCTTAGGAACTGGCGGGCCTGCGATAAATCTGGGAGGAATTTCAGGGCTCAAGAAAAGATTGCCAAAGGGGTAGAATAAAACTCCCTCGCTTTGGGCTGCGTCGGCCATAACCTCAAGCAATACCGGCTTTTGGTCGCGACGGCTTCCAATCCGCTCAGCCATTTCTAGATCAGGGGAAAAGACCAAATATTTACCCTGGCCTGATTTGAGGCCCTTTTCCATCACAACAGGATGGGCCTTTCTCCTTACAGGTGTAAGGAGCAGCTTTGGGAGAGGTTGTGAGGGTTTCTCGATATCAAATTGCCAGCGTCTCTCTGCCGTTCTGATCCGATTATCACCTGTCTGAAACAGATGCCTGTCTTTCCCTAAAAGTACTTCATTAATGTGAGATTGCATCACGTAATGCCAGTCCGGTTCTTCATGGATGGCCTGAAGCAGTTCTTTGTAAGTCACAAAACCGTCGCTGTCCGGCACAAGACCGAATTCATCCGGTCTATGGCCAAGTATATAGACTATAAGCCGGCTCAGATTCTCGACTTTGAATTGATGGTTACGTTTACCCAGAATAGAACTCCTTGATAGCCAGATAATGTCTAAGTTCATCATTATTTTTGTAACTCGTCAAGAGGTAAGCAGGTAATGAGTCATTTCCTTCCTTGACTTTGTGGATTGGGTAAGGGTAAAAGTGAGAACAATTTGGGTGCAAAAAGGGTCCTTGCTGTTGACCTTAACCCGCTTTGCGTGAGGACTGCGAATGAAAATGTCCGATTAAACGACCTTAACGGGATCAACCGAGTGGTTGAAGGGCCGGCAGAGGATTTTGTAAATGAAGCCGCAGATTTAGTGATCGCGAATATTCATAAGGAGATAATCGGAAGACTCCTCCAAAAAGAAGGCTTTCGCAAGAAGGACAGGCTTATCATTTCAGGTCTGATGAGAAGTCAGTATCGAGAAATCAAGGCACGACTGGGAAGTTATGATTTCAGGATTGTCCATGAGTGGGACTATGATATGACGTGGTTCACGATGCTGGCGGAGATTGGTTAAGTGGTTAGGCTGTTGAGTGGTGTATTAGTGTCCCCTGAGCAAATTCTCTTCTTTTCAACAACCCCACTATTCAACCAGAAAACAAATCAAATACTCCACCATTTAACTAAAAAGAGGATGCATAAATGTCCGAAGAGAAGAGGGTTACAATCAAAAAATTACAGGGACACAACTGTTTTGCCTGCGGAACGGCCAATCCCATTGGGTTGAATTTGCAATTTTATCGTTTTGGTGATGCCGTTTATTCTGATATTACCCTGGGGAAGAATCATGAGGGCTGGGAAAATGTGGCACACGGCGGCATTGTGTCTACCCTGCTTGACGAAGTTATGTCCTGGACGATTATGTATTTTAAAAAGATATTTTTAGTGACCAGGAAAATGGAGGTTAAGTACATCAGGCCGGTATTGATTGGAACACCCTTAGTAATTAAGGGAGAGGTCATGGACGACTCGAAACCTCCCAGGATAAAGGCCAGAGCAGATATCCGGGATAATGAAAGCAATCTCCTTGTGAGAAGTCTTGGCGAGTTTGTCGAACTGCCTATGGAAAAGCTTTCTTCGGTCCCTGAAGGGTTGAAAGAGGAAATGCTCTCACTGTTCAGTAATTTCGAGTAATTCGCCGGAATATATTGGGTTAATACTGTCAGGAGGTAACTGATAAATGAAATTTGTGAAGTTGATAGTGATGATTTTTGTGCTGAGTAGTTTTGTATTTTTGGTTTCGGCTGTGGTATTTGATAATACGGTTGAGGCAACGCAAGATACAGGGACAGGGCATGTTGCCGGAGAGACAGGACACGGTGATGTACATGCCGATTCAGGATCGCATGGCCATGGGCATATCAATCTGGGAGAGGTCCTTCCCCTATGGAGCTGTATCCCATTTGCCTGTATGCTCCTTTCCATTGCGCTCTTTCCACTTTTGGCTCCAAGGTTGTGGCAACATCATTGCGGAAAGGTCTCTGCTTTTTGTTCTGTATCTTCAGAGCTCCCCTTTTTGATGG
>JAKLQB010000218.1 GCA_022013615.1 Desulfobacterales bacterium
TGAGAATGAGATATTTTTTCCAAGATCAAGGAAGGCGAAAATTATAACCACAGGAATACATTGAAGTATTTCGAGGATTATAATTTGAGCCTGACGCAGAGATTGGTGAAAATAGCCATTCTCGGACTGTCTCCTAGGGGAGGATGAACCATGGGTATGGTGGATATTACTGAAAAGGCCATAGTCAGACGCCAGGCAGAGGCGGGGGGAAGGATTTTCCTTTCTCCTGACACTATAGAAAAGATTGGGACCCATCAGATAAAAAAGGGAGATCCTCTGCTGGTGGCGGAGGTGGCTGCGATGAATGCGGCAAAGCAGACCCACCTGCTGATTCCCCATTGTCATCAGATCCCTCTTGATACAGTGAAGGTGACATTCGAGGTGTCAAAGGAAACCATTGAGGTAAGGTGTCTTGTGAGGGCACAGGCGAGGACGGGTGTTGAGATGGAAGCCCTCGTAGGTGTCTCCATTGCATTGAATACCCTTTGGGATATGGTGAAATACCTGGAGAAGGACGAAATGGGTCAATATCCAGGAACAAGAATAACCGATATCAGGGTAATCAAGAAAGAAAAAGGAAATAGTTCAGCTACATTTTAGACAGGATAAACAGGATTGACATGATTTTTTTTATCTTGTTGATCTTTTATTGCACCCTGAAAGTCCTTTCTTTGGATAAATTCAGGGTCAGTATATTTATATGAACTGTCCGGCCTGTAAGCACTACGCCTAGATTCCAGCCTTTGGCCCATATGCCTTATGCCCCTGTGGGCTGGTAGAGGGACGGATACTACGCCTTGGAGAAAAGCGAAGCTTGAGGTCTTGTTCGGGTTCGCCATGTTGCGGATTGTCAGGAATAGCCAGGGAAACTTTTCAGTCACTGCAATACTTGATGATCAGTAGAAGCTTTAAAACTCAACCCTTGCACATTAAGCCTGAGCCAGGGTTATGATACACGCTATTGATTTACTTGATTAATATCATGTGTATCCATGCCTGCCCCGCAGAACGCGGGGTTATCCTGTCTAATATCTTTTGATGGTGAAGTTTTAATGAAGAGTGCTTTTAGAAAATTGAGGCTCAATGTATGATTGAGGTACGTTTTCACGGGAGAGGTGGGCAGGGGGCAGTGGTTGCCTCCAAGATAATGGCAAATGCCGTGTTCCTTGACGGGAAGTACTCCCAGTCGTTTCCCGCATTTGGCGTAGAACGCCGTGGTGCGCCTGTAACCGCTTTTTTGAGGGTGGACAGTGCCCCCATAAGACTAAGAACAGAGATCTATGAGCCGGACTACTTAGTGATCCTGGATCCAATCCTTATTGAACAGGTCCCTGTGACGCGAGGGCTCAAGCCTGATGGAATTATTCTCATAAACAGCAACAAGCCGCCGGAAGAGTACAGGCAAACCTTCGAGGGTTTCAGGGTGGCTACGGTGCAGGCCAGCCTGATCGCCTTTCAGCACCATCTGGGAAGTTCTCAGTCACCCATAGTTAATACGGCCATACTGGGTGCTGTAGCAAAAGTACTCGGCATTGTCACCATGGAAAACCTGGTCAAGGCCATAAAGGATGAAGTCCCGGTGCATGCGGAAAACAATGCTGAAGCCGCCAAAGATGCCTATCAGTCTGTGAGTGAGGTAGTGGCCTTTGAAATATACTGACCTTGAAGTTCAAACCCCATTATGCTGTATCTCCACCACGTCGAGCCTGGTAAACAAAACCGGGAGTTGGAGATTTGCAACCCCTGTTTTTATTCACAGGGCTTCACCCTGTAATGAGCAGTGCCCGGCTGGCGAAGACATTGCAGGCTACATGTATCTTGCTGCTCAAGGGAGGTTTGAAGATGCCTGGCGACTTATTATGAAGGTAAATCCCTTTCCAGCAGTCATGGGCCGGGTCTGTTATCATTCCTGTGAGACAAGATGTAATCGGGCCGAACATGATGATGCTGTTTCCATCAATATGGTGGAGAGCTTCATTGGTGACTATGGCCTGGCTCATAGCATTGAGATAGAACTTACACGCCCGGAAATAGATAAAAGAGTTGCTATTGTTGGAGCCGGGCCAGCAGGCCTGACTGCTGCCTATCATCTTCGGCTTATGGGCTACGGTGTAACCGTGTTTGATTCCAATGAACTCCCGGGGGGGCTGATGCGATACGCTATCCCGCCCTACCGTCTCCCGAAAGAGATCCTTGACGGCGAAATCGGCCGCCTGTCAAATATGGGCATAGACTTTAATATGGAAGTGAAGATAGGGGAAGGTCTTGCCTGGGAAAAGATTAACAGTGGATTTAATGCAGTCTTTGTCGCTATCGGCGCATACCGGGAGGCCGATCTTGAAATCAAAGGCATGGACAAAAGAGGGGTGGTCAACGCCCTGGAGTTTTAAAGAGAAGTGAATCCTGGGAAATACCCAGGCACGATGAAGAAGGTCGCAGTGATCGGTGGGGGAAACAGCGCCATTGATTGCGCACGTGTATCACTGCGTCTTGGGGCAGATGTCACCCTCGTGTACAGAAGAAGCCAATCGGAGATGCCGGCTCACACGGAAGAGGTCGAGATGGCCCGTGAAGAAGGGGTTGAATTTCTTTTCCTGGCAGGTCCAGGGGAGATATACGGTCAGGAGGATGTCTCAGGGATCAGACTTGTAAAAATGAGCCTGGGCACAGAGGATAACTCTGGCCGGAGACGTCCGGAACCCACTGGTGAGACCTTTGACATGGATTGTCAGACAGTGATCCTGGCCACTGGGGAATCCTTAAAGGCCGAGGATCTGCCGTCTTCTCTGATATGTGACGGAAATCTGGTAAAGGCTGATGTTTTCGGAAGGACCAACAAGGCCGGGTTTTTCGCGGGTGGGGATATAATTGATATCCCCCGTACAGTGACCCATGCCATTGGATCGGGCAGGAGAGCCGCGGCAGCCATTGATGGATTCCTTAAA
>JAKLQB010000219.1 GCA_022013615.1 Desulfobacterales bacterium
ATATGATGGAGCGAACGGACAATATAGGAGACAACCGGTTCGGGCGTATAATACACGCCTCTTTTTTCCCTGGTTTTGGGGTCGTATTCGGTTAAGAAGGTCTCATAGAAATGGACGATTGGATCTTTTCCCTTGCCTTCATGGAAGTAGGTGTGAAGTATTTTCTTCACATCAGTGACTGCCAGGACTTCGGAAATGTCGTCTACAACCCACTCCATTTGTCGGGGCAGGTCTTCTAAGGAAATGAACTTGAAAACATCTCTTAAGATTCCTATCGTGTGTGGGATATGGTCGTAGGCTAATTTCCGGTTGAAGCCATCGCTGGAGCGGGTCCGGGCGGCAAAAAGTCCGTATGTGATGGTCTGTGAATAGAGGTCTGCAAATTCCTCTTTTGAAAGACCGGCTATGAGATATTTTTTAAACGCCTCGTAGAAACCAAAGATAAAGCCTTTTCTATGTTTCTCTGCTTCCTCTAATTCCAGAGCAACGACTTCGTCCCTCAAGAACCGGGTTCGCTTCGCAAGTTCTACGGCTAATGACCTGGCACTGTGAACCTTAGGCAGGGAAAACGAGAAGAATTTTTCAAGGAGTTTCAGGAATTCGGGTTCTTTTTCAACGGGCGGGACCGTTTTGAGTTGGTGGGCAATAAAGGGCCTGGCAATCAGGACCTTTTCAATTAGGACGCCATCCCGGTAAAGCCGGAATTCAAAGAAGTTGGTCAGGATCAGGTTCGGGAAGGTATGCCTGTATCGTTTTAGCTGTTCGGAATGTTCTATATGGTCCAGGTTTTCAGCCGTCGGGGCCTTGGCCTCGATATAACCGACAATGTGTTGCTTCCCGTCCCAGACTCGGAAATCAGGGTTTCCGGCCTCGGTCTTTTTTGGGAGAGTGGTGATGTGGACCTTTGTCTTGCCAACGGATTCTGCATATTGATTGAGTAACTCTTTAAGAATTGAGTAATAGCTCTCTTCTCTTGCATCTCCCTGGTTAGCAACTTTAGAAATGTTCTTGAGATATGGTCTAAGCATTGTGGCGCTCCGCACAATTACGTTGCGTTAGTAATTGCAGTAAATATTCAGACGGGTCAAGAAAAGCTGTAGAACTTCAGCCCGTGCACCTGCTCAAAGTGGGGATCAATAGTAAAGACCTCGTAGCCTCCGGAGAGGGCCAGGGCAGCTATTATCAGGTTAGAAAGCGGGATTGTGATCCCTTTTCTTCGGAGAGATGCCGATATTTCGCCAGCCTTTTCCCAGATATCCCGGGTCATCTCAAGGTATGGGAGCTTCTTCAAGCTTTCTTTCACAAGCCTTGCTTCTTTCTGAACCTTTATGCCTTGCAGGATTTCAGCCAGGACCATTCCAACCATGGTCACTCTGCGCTCCCTGAGTAGACCCTTGAGATGCACTGTGAGGTCAGATTCGGGCTTACGGAAGAACTCAATCCAGACACAAGTGTCAACTATAATCCCGGTATTCATTCAGTTCGACCCCTTCTTCTTTTTGCCAGTCCAAATCGACATTAATTTTGCCGCTAAGGGAGATGAGATCTTCAATGGATTTCTTTTCAATATAATCCTTAATGGCCAATTCGATAGCCTTTGTTTTGGTCTTGGCCTTTGTGCGTGCCAGGAGTGCATCCATAAGATCATCTTGTATGTTAATTGTGGTCCTCATTGTATGCTCCAGTTATCATACGTATTTTGCTAAATTATACATCATTATCATTGCATGTCAACATATCTTTTGTCCAAAAACCTGGCCACCCCTTCTCGTGTTCTTTCGTAAAGGTAGTTAAGAGAAACTGATCAGCGTCCATATATATGCCCGCCCGGTCAAAGGCAGATGTAACATTGTTTACAGCCTGTTTTGTCATGACAACGGGGATAGGCGGTTTTTCCAGAATCTTTTTAGCAACAGCAACAGAAGCTCCCATGGCTGATCCATTTGGAACAACTTCTTCTGCAAGTCCCCAAATCAGGCCTTTTCAGGATTACCCTGGCCAGAGATCCATCCCTTTCAACCGTCAGATCTTGAGATGTCATGAAAAAACCTCCTCCCTGCCATAGGATTATTATATATAATCAATGGGGCTGCCATGCCCCTTGTTTCATTTTTTTTAACAAAATTTCGTTTTTTGAGCATCCATCTACATTGTTATTTTAATCCCTTCAGGCCAACATAGCCACTATTTCCATAAGAGGCAAAAAAGATTTGAGATTGAATTAACTTAAATGAACTACCTCGCAGCAAGCTACGAGGAATCAAAACCAAAAAATATAGCGCAGCAAGCTGCGGGGAACTAACCTTTGTCCGCCTTTGGCGGATTAAAAGTATCAAAATATGTGGGCTTAGCAGAAATATATTCCATTTTTGCCCGGGAGTGTAGTATGCTTCTGGGTGACCAATTTTTAGCCTCTTAAATATGTTTTAGCAACTACGCGAAAAAGCCTGAGCTTTTATACCACAAGAAATACAATGAAAAGAGACAGGAGAAAATCAGGGATGTTCGTTCCAACACTGATCATGGGAGCACTTGCCATTATACTGCTTTTCATCGGCTATTCTAAAGGTGAAGGCCAGCACATAATGGGTATAAAATCATCTTTAAATATGACGGTTGAGATCCTACCGTTGCTTGTTTTTGCATTCATCATCGCGGGGATGATTCAAGTCCTTCTTCCTCATGAAACGATAGCAAAATGGGTGGGTGCCGATTCGGGTATGAGAGGGATTATTATAGGTTCAGTGGCAGGTGGGCTTTGCCCTGGTGGTCCCTTCGTGAGCCTGCCCATTGCAGCAGGCCTATTACGTTCCGGTGCAGGGATTGGAACCATGGTCGCATTTCTCACTGGATGGTCTATCTGGGCCGTAAGCAGACTGCCCATGGAGGTGGGCGTACTGGGCTGGCGGTTCACATTGATTCGCCTCGTAAGCACGGCCTTCTTTCCCATCTTAGCCGGAATAATAGCTCTAGTCTTTTTTAAAGGATACAAATAAGAATTCATATTGAAAAATATTGGAAATTTTAAAAGAAAAACGTAAGGTCATACCTTATGTACATTAAGTTACTGGCAGGATAACGCCCCCTGAGGGGATGATATGTACTTCGGGATTTGGTGGACAGATGGTCGCACTCAGATCAAAGGCCTCTTGCAGGTCTTCTGCATATATGAAGCCCATTTTTTCACCGACCTCCCTGGTAATATCCTTTGAGACCAGGATGATCTTGAACCGATGCTGGATCGCCAGGGTCATTGCCAGGGCCATATTAAAATCAATGGCGCCCTCTTCCATAATCAAACGATTATTCTCGAAATGGTCAAGCACCCCTCCCAGAAGATTGTCGCCATACATTGAGTGAAACCTTTCAAAACTCTCGATAAACGCATCAGGAAGATTCCCTTCACAGTCTGCGGCCAGAATAATGCACCCGCCCTCCTTTGTCACCATGGCCGCAGGTGCAAGGGG
>JAKLQB010000220.1 GCA_022013615.1 Desulfobacterales bacterium
AGATCTTCGATCTCTTCCAAAAGCACTTCCGGATCAACCACAACCCCATTTCCAATAAGGCATTTCTTGTCTTCATAAAGAATACCGGACGGAATTAGGTGACAAATATATTGCTGCCCATTGACTACAAGGGTATGACCGGCATTGTTCCCCCCCTGAAACCTTACAACCAGATCAGCCCTGGCCGTCAAAAGATCAACTACTTTGCCTTTCCCCTCATCACCCCACTGCGTTCCAACAACCACGGTATTGGACATCATTTTTCTCCTATGGATATCTTAAATGTTTTTATTTTTGTAATCCGAAAGCGTGAGTCTTGTCAATGGGTTTCACTCAGCGCGTCAACCATGACAATTCCGTTTTGTTGAGGTGGTAAGTTATCCCTGATATAGCCGCAAAAAGGCACAAAATACACAAAAATAATAGTCCACATATTAGAATATCAAATAGTTATGGGTGGCAAAAATATAAATTTGGACTTTTTACAAGACCATCATCCCTGGGGGCCCAACATAGTGCCCAAACAAAAATCCCGTTCAGGCACGATTTTGGATTGCGGGTTTTGGATTAAGGCAGGCAGGGCTATGATGAGCGAAAAAGCTCAATTGGAAGAATACAGAATTCAGTAGACAGAAGACAGAATGGCCGAAAACCCGATGTCAATAACCTCACAATGAGTGAGACATAATTCATCAGCTCTCCATCGCTCAACCCAAAACTGACAACGGACAACGGATAACTCCTGATCGAGGCTTGACTCGATTAGGGTTATGGCTTCCCGAGATGCCGTTATTCTCCCAGTGCTCATCTCATTCGACTTTTGTCTGAAGATGCCCGGTGAGAAGATGCACGCACATTCGAGAAGCCTTTTAAGTGCCACCTAAAACTTTACTAAAAATCTAACCACGAAAATCATGTTGTAAAGCACTGCCAATGTATTTTACCCTAACTCCTTGGTCATGCACACAATTTATTAAGGATGTTTCTTCGTATTTTCTCACTCGCCCCAAGCACCATCACAAAAATCCTCAAAATATTTCCCATTTTTTTGAAGAAAATCCCCATATAGACGTCTATGGACATTAAAAACGGCAGCCCATCAGCGTGGGTCGGCCAAAATCTGCAAACCTAATCTTAGCGAAATAAAAGGAGGAGTGATGATGAAAAAGGTCGTCTTGATTCTTTCAGGATTTTTCCTCGCCAGTTTTTCCGCTGCCGCCTATGGTGCGCGAGGAGTGGCAATTCAGCGAGTAATCACCAATACACGTACTGAGCTAGGACAATTGGCCTCTTCTAAGAAAGCCCGTGAAATTGCCGAGCTGATGAAGAAGTTCGATACACAGTATGAGACCTGGAGCAGCTCTTGCGGTTCCGGCGAAAATTTTGATCCGGAGCAAGCCAACGATGCTTGCCTGGCTATGGCCGCGCAAATGCGGCAGACGGGTATTGCCCTGTACGGCAAACTGGCAGAATACTTGCCTGATGTGGCAGCCCGCTACGAGCAAGGGGCGCGCTCGTCTAAGAAAATCCTCGAGATGAACGCTTTGGAACAAACACCAGCTGCCCTCTATCAGGCTACCATGGACGGCATTTCAGAGGCTCCACGGCTCGGCACACTTTCTCCCGGGGACACGGACAGTCCTTTTGATCTGCAGATGGATGATTTTCCGGATCCCACAGAAAAGATGTTCGCAGTCTTGGAGAAGCTGGTACCCGATTTCGGCAAGGAGACCCCGGAGGCAGTTCGTGCCGGCAATACTCAGATTACCATGATGAAAAAGGCCCATCGCGCCCGCTTTTTGGCTGAGCAGTTTCAGAAAGCAAAATTCGTCCTGGAATCACAGCGGGATTACGGGGAGATCATCTTTAACGCCACCAAGGCCGTCAGCGCCATGCCCCAGGTACTGGGCATCCAATATACTGGCACCCTCCTGACAGCGAAACCCAACCAAAAGGTACTGGACTACTACCGCGGGGGAAGAACCGGAAAGGACGCGAAATCCAAAGAGCGTAACATCGGCGGTTTTGAACCGCGCTCATAGCTTTCATCCAAAAGGAAGGAGGAAAAAGATATGCCAAATCGAAATTATGCCTTTTTATCTATCTTGGTGGGGGTTCTTTTGTTAGGCCTGTTGGCAGCGGGATGCGCAAAAAAACAAACGCTGATCGCCAAACCGGCCTCTCCCCCATCCCTGATCACGATCCATCAGATTGACTCATTCAATCCGGAAGTCGCAGGTCGCCAGGCACTGGAAGTGATCAACAACAACCCCTACGAACAGGAATTCTTTGAAAAGGTCTTCGCACGCGTCGTGGACCAGTGCCAGAACAGCAAGTCAAAGACCAATGCAGACATTATCTGGGAACAGCTTGTGGTTCCCCTAAAACAGAGCGGCAAGGTGCCGCCGGATCTGGCAAAAACCATCTGGAATTACTATTTCTCACGACAGTTTGTCAGCCTGCCGGCAATGGGACCGGTTAGCCATTACTGTCATCGACTCCCTGAGATCAAAAAGAACTTAGAGAAAGAGTATCAATTAAAAAAGGTCGGCTTTGAGATCTGCCACCAGGGGACCGTCGACCCGCACTTCCTAAACGCCATGTATGTGTATAACACCATGTGGGCGGCCTGCCACGGAACGGAATAATATACGCAACGGGGGTACGACATGAGAACCGCATTTTTTTTGATCCTATCCCTGGCAGTGGCCGTGACCTTATGTCTGGTACTGGTAGCAACGGGAGTATTGAAATTTAACGGTGACAGTGCCGCGATCGAAACAGTGCTTTCACGCAGTCGTAAAGTCCTGGATGCCTTGCCAAGTGCCAGAGAAATCATTTCGCAACCGGGACGGCAAGAAACCCCTTCAGCGCTCCCTGATGCCAATCAGGCGATCCCGGAGATGTCGCAGGCCTCCAGCAATGATGGTGGGAATGTACAGGCCACGACTGACCGAGAGGGTCTTATCTATAGCAGGGCCTTGGATTTTTTGAGAACCGGGGCGGCTAAAGGAGGGTCTGATATCGAGGAGCGGTTTGCGGAATTTCTAATGGGGGAACTGGACCTCGATCAAAAGGAGACGGCAAGACTTGTCAAAATGAGTTTCTGGAAGAATTTTGTCACCCTCCAACACCCCTGGCGCGCTGAGGACAAAGATGAGATGCGGATCGCCTTTGCCCGGGAAAAGGAATTGAAAAAGGCAGGGTTTGCGGCAAGGGGACTGACTCTCATGGAAAATCAAGTGCAAGAAGCCGAAGCCCGCCTGCAGGAGCTGGGGCAACGATTGTCAGATTCTGCTACCGGAGGAGAAGGGCTATGAGGTCGATTGTCGGAATATTTCTTCTTTCCTTCTGCTGGTGCGTGCTGTTCTTGAGCTTAGGTGTCTTTTCCGGGTGGGTCACCA
>JAKLQB010000221.1 GCA_022013615.1 Desulfobacterales bacterium
CCCCTTGTCCAGTCAAATATCCTGCCCGGGCAATGGAACGGCGAGGTTTTGGCTGCCCTCTCTTTAATGGTGGCCGGCCTTCTCGCGGTACTTTTTTTGGACCGGCTGGGGAACCGAATAAAATGAGGTTAAATCGTAATTAATCCACCGGTTATACCGGTTAGAAATGAAAAGGTTTTACCGTTTCAGGCGCTTTTTGAGTTATATTAAATCCGAAATCCGAAGCACGAAATACGAAACAAATTCGAAATTCAAATTTTTCAATGTTCAAAACGGGTACGAAGAAGCCAGTTATACATAGGCGATGTGAACACAAGGGTTTTGGTCATTGGGATTTTGGTCATTTGATATTGTTTCGAATTTCGGATTTCGACATTCGTATTTTAAATTCACTATCGCTGGCTATTTCAGTGGCCCCTTTTAGGGGGCTTCCTCATACCGCCAGCTCCATTGGTGGCCGCTGATTTTCGGGAAATGACGATGCCGGAAAAAACCGTTTGACAGCTTCTTTATGAATAAAATATCTTCTCAGTTATTGATAGAAATTCCGAGACGTTCAATTAGTTAGTGGGAGGCAGGTTATGGCTGATAAAAAAAATTCCGATCTTTTGGCATTACAGTTTGAGGAATGGTCCAGTAGTTTGAAAGAGTTGCTTGTAAAGCAACCCGAGAGGAAAAAAGAGTTTGTTAACACCTCTGGAATTCCCGTCAAAGGGCTCTATACTCCAATTGACTATACTGACGCTGATTATTTGTCAGAAGTGGGTTTTCCAGGCACATATCCGTTTGTCAGAGGGGTTCAGCCTACAATGTACAGGGGGCGTTACTGGACCATGAGGCAATATGCAGGGTTTGCCTCGGCCGCAGAATCCAACAAGCGGTACAGGTTTCTCCTGGAGCAGGGGCAGACGGGATTATCAGTTGCCTTCGATCTACCTACTCAGATTGGCTATGATTCAGACGATGAAATGGCCATTGGAGAAGTGGGGAAGGTGGGTGTGGCCATTGATTCCCTCGAAGACATGGAGACGCTTTTCCATAAAATACCCCTCGACCGGGTCAGCACCTCCATGACGATCAATTCCCCGGCTGCTATTTTATTGGCCATGTACATTGTTGTTGCAGAAAAGCAAGGCGTTCCCGCAGAAAAATTGAGGGGCACTATACAGAATGACATTTTAAAGGAATATTCCTCAAGGGGGACATACATATTTCCACCAAAGCCTTCCATGAGGATTATTACAGACATGTTTTCCTATTGCACCGAAAAGGTTCCACAGTGGAATGCAATCAGTATCAGCGGCTATCATATAAGGGAGGCCGGTTCTACCGCTGTGCAGGAGGTGGCGTTTACATTAGCCAATGGGATTGCATATGTGGAAGCAGCCCTTAAGGCGGGACTTGATGTGGATGCCTTTGGGCCCAGGCTTTCCTTCTTTTTTAACGCCCACTTAGATTTTTTTGAAGAAGTGGCCAAATACAGGGCGGCCAGGAGGCTGTGGGCCAGAATCATGAAGGAGAGATTTAATGCAAAGAATCCCAAATCCATGATGATCCGGTTTCACACCCAGACAGCGGGATGTACCCTGACAGCGCAACAGCCCAAGAACAATATCGTGCGCGTTGCCTTCCAGGCCCTGTCAGCAGTCTTAGGGGGAACCCAGTCTCTGCATACAAACTCAATGGACGAGGCACTGGCCCTGCCCTCGGAAGAGGCCGTTCAGATTGCCCTGCGTACACAGCAGCTAATTGCCTATGAGACAGGCGTGGCTGATACAGTAGATCCCCTGGCCGGGTCTTACTATGTGGAGGCGCTGACAAAAGAAATATATGAAAGATCCGAGGCGTATATTAATAAGATTGATAAAATGGGCGGTGCGGTAGCGGCTATTGAAAAGGGCTATATACAGAGAGAGATTCAAGACAGCGCTTACAGGTACCAGCGTGAGATAGAGCAGGAGGAACGGATAGTCGTGGGGCAAAACCGTTTTAAGGTAGAGGAGGCAAAACCGGGCGGTCTTCTGAGAGTTGACCCTGCTGTGCGAACCTCCCAGATTGAAAGATTACAGAAGCTCAGGTCTAAGAGAGACGATGAGAGGTTAAAAAAGATCCTGTCGGACTTGAAAAAGGGGGCAGAAGGAAAGGAAAATTTAATGCCCCTAATCCTTGAAGCGGTCAAGGCCTATGCTACCCTTGGAGAGATCTGTGATGTTCTAAGGGATGTGTTTGGGGAATATCAACAGGTGGGGACACTTGGGAGATGAGGGGATTTGCGATTGACGATTTGCGATTGACGATTTGCGATTGACGATTGTCTATTGATAAGAGAATTTGTAACAAATGACTAATGACCAGTGACAAAACTGTAATGGAGAATCTTTGATATGGCGAAGGAAAAAAAGATAAGAGTTCTGGCGGCAAAGCCGGGGCTTGACGGTCATGACCGGGGTATAAAGGTGGTTGCAAGTGCACTGATGGATGCGGGGATGGAGGTAGTATATACGGGTCTCAGGCAAACCCCCCGTCAGATTGTAGGAGCGGCAATTCAAGAGGATGTGGATGTCATAGCCATGAGCATTCTATCCGGTGCCCATGACTATCTGTTTCCAGAGGTTATGAAACTATTGAAGGAAAAAGGTGTCGAGGATATTCTTGTTGTAGGCGGCGGCATAATCCCTGATGAAGATATTCCCGCCCTGAAAGCTGAAGGTATTTCAGAAATCTTTGGCCCTGGAACCACCACCGGGGAGATTATTAAGTATATCAAGGATAATGTTTAACCCTAATTGAGTGATGCTCAATGTAGGTGGTATTGGGCTATTTTCACTATCTTCAAATGATTGAATATTTTCGATTGAATATTTAAGGAATTCTTTCGTACATCTCAATAAGCCCGGGCATTCCGACTGCTTCCCCCTTTTGCAAAGGGGGATTGAGGGGGATTTTTTAATGCAGCCCGAATTTATTGAGACCTTACATTTTTTCCATTATAAAAGAACTATCGTAACTGGTACATTGCCAAGTTATAGATGTTGGGGAGGCGAGCGAGCCCTTTAGTGTGAGCTCGCGAAGCCTCCCCGACTCTATAACTTGGGCCGCCATTACATATTTTGGTGTTTACCAAGCTCCTCGGTTAGCTTTTTGTTGTAATAATGTAGGTGAAGCTCCATTGTTTAATTAGCCATCCGGGTACACCGGTGGCGCAATTTAAAAGCAGTCTGCTATGAAGCAGCTGCAAAAACAAAAAAGGAGCTTCACCATGAAAAAGAAAAACATTTATGTAAACCAAAGTCAAGAGTTGCTTGGTCTGTTTGAAAAAGCCGGAAACAATGAAAAAATTATGTGCGTGCCAATCGATTACGCCAAAAAGGATCATATTGTGATGTTCTGTAATGGCTATGGCCATATTCTCAGGAAACCGTTTTCCGTTAAAAACTCTCCGGAAGGCATCAAGTATCTTACCGAACAGGTAACCCGATCTTGTAGCCATCGCCATATTGACCCTAAACATGTCTTCTTTGGCGGTGAAGATGTCGGATCCTACGCGGAGAACTTTGCAAACACTTTACGATCCGGAGGATGGATAGTCGCTGGTGTCAACGCCCATGATGCCAAGGAACAACGAGCAAATATACAAGCCAGTACAGATCGTTTAGACTTAATGGGTATTGCTTCAATGCTGCTTAACCGGAGGGGCAACTGTTCTCCTGCCCAGTCCGGTATCTATCGTAACCTTCGTACATTGGTTCGCCACAGAAGAAAGCTTGTTTCCATGTCAACGGAAGAGAAAAATCGGATTCATACGGTTGTTGATCGTCTCTTTCCTGGCTTTCTGGATGAGAAAAAAACCGGAATCCTGCCATTTTCAACAAGCTCGTTGTACCTCATGGAAAACCGATTCAGTCCACTCCAGATACGTCGTAGGAAACGACATAAGCTTATTGAAGTCTTGCATCGATATGGCACAACAAAGCCTGAAAATACTGCTGCCAAGCTTCAAGAATATGCTGTACGTGTGCTCAATACGTCAGATGAATATATCTTTACCCTCCAGCTTTCATTAGTTCAGCATGTCAAGCATTTTAGGTGCCTGCAAGACAGTATTAACCAGCTTGAAAACGAAATTGCTGTATGGCTTGCTCAAACACAGGGTGCATTCCTGACAACTGTTCGTGGAATCGGTATCGTCCTGGCTGCCGGAGTATCCGCTGAGATAGGAAATCCATATGAGCAAAAACCATTAAACAATTTGGTGTCATACTCAGGTATTATCCCCAGGGTCAAACAGACAGGTGGCTCCGAGGGTAAAACCCGTACAGGTAAAGTAGCAAAACGCTGCAATCGTATTCTCAAGGACTATGTAGTTCAATCGGGCCTGCACATGGGTCTACATGGCCCGGAAGATTTGATGGCCGACTACAAACGTCGTGAGGCAGCCGGACAACACGCTGATTTTGGTATTGGCCGCCGATATCTCCGTATGGCTATGTGTTTGATGAGGACTTCACAAATCTATATGCCACAGCAACTCCGTAATACAGAAGTCAAACCGGAAGAACGAGCTGGTTATTATCTAATGACCTGGCCCTCCCTCCGGAATAAATGGAATAAAGCAGGCGCACTCGAAGCTGCTTTTGAAAAGGATCGTCCTTTAGGCCAATGGCGCAACATGGTACAGGAGCTATATGAGATAAATCTTAAACTATAAGCCCGCATCACACTGGATTTAACCTTTACGTTTAAGGGCTTCGCGGTTTCGGCGGACAGGATGGCTTTAATCGTAACTGCCGCAATGTTCCCCTGACAGGAGGATACTATTGACGGCTTTGAGTAGAATGCCTCACCCTGTCCGTCCGAACTCTTTGATTATGGCTCCAAGGTGCTCTGATCCTTGAAAATTCAAGAGATCTAGTCAAACCAGTTTGCCAAATTCGGACATCATGGACAGGGTTTTCCACCTGTAAGGCCGAAATGCGAATAACTAAAAACGTAATTTTTAAGCCCGGTTAATATAAATTTCAAAAACCGGCTTTGATCGGAATGGAGGAGTCTTGCCTAAAAAAAAGTTAACTTTTTATCTTGACTTTTACCTGGTGCTCTGCTCAGGTTATCAGGTTCACGGTTCACAGTTCACGGTTAGTGACTTGGCGTATCGTAAGAATCGGGTGAATTATGTATTCGATTCGGAATGGAAACATTCGGCAATATGCATTGATCACCCGAAAACATCTTGTATCTGTCTTTTTAGCTCGTAGTTCTTCGCAAATCCTGCTTTTTTTGTCAGACAAAACCCTGAACCCCTCGTGAACCCCTGAACCTGAGTTACGAACTATCATTAAAATGAAGGAGCTAAGCGATATCCACAAATATTCAATAGTCAATAGTCAATTCCGTGTTAGGTGTGACTATTCATTTTTCCATTCAGGCTTTCTTTTCTCAAGGAATGCCTTTAAACCTTCCTGGGCATCTGCCGTTTTCATGAGTTCATTCAGATAGATATCTTCGATGAGCTTTAGTGAGGGCTCCAAATCATCCATCAAACCGACTGTTATTGCTTTCTTGGTTTTTCTCAATACTTCTGCGCTCAGTTTAAGATAAGGCTTAACAAAGTCAGCCGTGGCTGATTCCAGTTCGTCTTCCGTTACAACTTTGTTAACCAGCCCCATAGCCCTGGCATCTTCGGCCGGTATGGTTCTCCCGGACAGTATGAGATCCATAGCGTCTTTACGTCCCATGATACGGGGCATTATCTGTGCTGCAATGGGCGGAAAAACACCCACCAGTATTTCGGGTTGTCCAAATTTGGCTCCCTCTGATGCAATCACAAGATCGCAGAAAATAGCCAGTTCGCACCCGCCTCCGAGACAGGAACCATAAACAGACGCCACGGTTGGAATTCCAAGTCTGTCCATAAGACGAAACATGCCATGAAACACCTCAATCATTTTAGTAACCAGGTCTCCCATGTGCTCACCCACATCCACGCCAGCAGAAAAGCACTTTCCTTTTGCGTTAAACAGCACAACCTTTAGGTCCTTCTTGCCCTGCCAGCCTTTTAAGACATCGTTAATCTCCTCCATCATGGCAATGTTCAGGACATTTACCGGGGGTCTGTTAAGAGTAATAGTGCCCAGGCCGTCTGCGAACAAGGTTTCGATATGCTGGTAGCTCATATTTGCTCTCCTTTCATGGGTCTTAGGGTTTTGCCCTATTAAGTGGAGTAATGGAATAATGGTTTTAAAAGAATAAAAGAATTACTTTTCCGCTTTTTCTATCCAGTACTCCAATACTCCAACACTCCATTTTCGCTTATAGCAGGATAGATGGCCCAAATGACCTGTCTTTGAAATCCACTCATTGGGAATACGAGTTCCTGCACGCTCAACGAAATACGGCAGGCGGGCCTGCTACGAAAGCCCTGCCTGCCATATTGGTGAGTGACGCTTAAATAAATCGATTATTCCTGCGGTTTGCCCATAGCTTCCGCAAACATATCCATATCCCAGGTTTTCATGTCGGCAATATCCTGGCGGAACTTGATAAAGTCAATGGTGTCTTTTCCGGTGATCTTCTTGGTATTGAAGGCCCCGAAGCCCAGGAAGGCCTCACCGCTCATGTTAGCGGCCAGCCAGTGCCGGTTATAGTTCTTGGAGTAATCCCAGAAGAATTTCTTTTTGGCACGAATGCTGTCTATTGACTTGATCAGGCATCCGGGAAAGAGGTTGGAAAAGGTCCACACGATCTTGTCCACCTCTTTGTCCAGCAGCTCAAAGTCCGCATTGGCCTGATGTTCCTTGACAAAACCTCTCGCTTCTTTGCCCTCAGCACCTGTCTTGAACTCACCATAGACGACTTCACCATCGTCAACGTATTTGTCAGTGATGATCATTGGGTTTCGGACCCATTTTCCATCCACTTTAAGGACCGGGACAACCTTGCTGATGAGGGTCTTCATTTTCATCTTATAGGCTGACCACATCTCGCAGGATACGCAGTTCCACATGGCATCCTCCATACCCAGAAACC
>JAKLQB010000222.1 GCA_022013615.1 Desulfobacterales bacterium
AACCTCCAAAAGAGATAATTTAATGGCTATTATTATAAGTGTTTTAAAATAGAATTCAAGTCTGTATTCAAAAAACGGTATAACCTTTTTATGGCACCACTACCAGGGTGGTGGTTTAAACCGATCAGTTAAATCGTGTTAGTATACTGCTATACATACATTTCTTCAAGGAATTTCGGCGAGTTTTCAATAAGTTCGGTTTGTATTAGGAAAATCCCCTCTCCGAGCCTTAGGCCCTACGCGCCGAGGCCTCAATCCCCCTTTGCAAAGGGGGAAGCATTCGGAATGTCCGATTTATTGAGGTGTTACGAATTTCGCAGCCAGAAAACAGGTTTTGCCGTTTTTTCACCTTGAATTTCCTGGAATACTCCTTAAGATCACTATCATGGAAAACAAAAAACTCTATGTGGTTATGGTTGGATTACCCGCCAGAGGAAAATCAACCATAGCCAACAGACTCAAAGAAAACCTTACCAAAGATTCCATCAAGTCCCGGATATTCAACAATGGGGCCTTGAGAAGACGCCTGGAGCTGAAAAACACATCTTTTGCAGAGTTCTACGACCCAAGGAACACGGAAGGAGCGGCTCTCAGGGAGCGGATTGCCCTCATGAATCTTGAGCGGGCCAAGAATTACCTTGCCAGGCGCGGCCAGGTCTCCATCCTCGATGCCACTAACGTCAGTATCAAAAGAAGAAATATGATCACCAGCTTACTCAAGGGACACCCGCTTCTTTTTATCGAATGTATCAATGATGACCCGGAAATCCTTGCGGCCAGTATTTTGCGAAAAATTGCACACGCCGAATTCAATCACTTTGAAAAGGAAGCAGCGATTCAAAGTTTCAGGAAGCGGATCGATTATTATAACACCATTTACACCCCCGTTAAGGAGGGCAGGAATTTTATCAAACTGGATTCTCTTAATAACCAAATCATGCAAGAGGAACTCGTTGATGATATCCCTTATTACGACCGAATCAGGGACTTTCTTATGACAGACAGCGTCAAAAGCCTATTCCTGATCAGGCACGGAGAGACATATTTCAACCTGGAAAATCGAATCGGCGGGGACTCCGGTTTGACCGAAGGTGGCAAGGCTCAGGCCAGGGCCCTTGCAGAGTATTTCAAGAATAAAAAAATCCCGGTTATTTTCACCAGTGAGAAGAAAAGGACGATACAGACAGCAGAACCCATAAAGGCACTACAGAAAAACTGCACTATTATTCAATTCGGGGAGTTCGACGAAATCGATAGCGGCATCTGTGAATGCATGAGCTATAAAGAGATCCGGGAACAGATGCCTGATGTCTATTCAGCCAGAAAACGAGACAAGCACAACTACATCTACCCCGAAGGCGAAGGCTACATTTCAATGAAAAGCAGAATAGACATGGGGATTAAAAAAGCGCTTTACTTAAGCAGCAATTCCGACAACATCATGATCATAGGTCACCAGGCCGTCAACCGGATGATCCTTTCTCACTTCCTCTATCGTCGACCAGAGGATGTGCCTTACATCTATATCCCTCAAGACAAATTTTACCACATAGTGGCCACCCAGGACAAAAAGCTTTTCCAGTTAAAGAAGTATAAAACATCACGGTTAGGCTAAAAAAAAGGGTAGCTTTTCCGGCTAACCCCTTGATACTACTGGTGCGCCTGGGGTGATTCGAACACCCGGCCTGCGGATTAGAAGTCCGCTGCTCTATCCAGCTGAGCTACAGGCGCAAACAAGGTCTCAGGATTTGCAGGATTACATTGCCGGTTTATGCGGGTTAGGGATCATCCCGTTGCCATTGCCGTTGAGCACTTGCCTTAAGACCATATTGGTGCTCTGTTCCAACTCAACCATGATTTCTGCAAGGGCTTTGAGACGGATAAGGACCTTTCTCGACTTCTCCTGATATGGTAGATTAATAGACGGGTTTTCCAGAAACCTGATCAGTCTGTCGAGGAATTGAAAATCTACTCGATCTGTATTACAATAAATGTGGTCAACCCACTCCTTTTTCACTGATTCGGGCAGCTCGTTATAGGCCGCAAGAATTTCCGGGTCCCTCCCAAGGTAAAGAGACTGCTTCAGTTGATCAATCCCCCGGCGGATCTCTTTTGTTTGCTCTTCACCTACCGGTTTTCTGTGAAGAAGTTCGTCCCATTTATCCTCGATCTGCATGCAGACCCAATTTTCCCCCTGCTCCGAGGGAAATGAAAGATGTAGGAATTTATTTTGAATGCCAACAAGACTAACTGCCAATTCATCTGTCTGCTGAGTCATGTTGTTCAGAACACTGTTTAGTGCTAAAACCGCCTCTCGTTTCATTTCCTTTAGATCCGACTGCCGCAGCAATACCTGCTCCCATTGCTGCCGGAGGAATCCCAGTTCCAGTTTAATGAGAGAAAAAATCAAACCCGACTTAGTAATTGCATTACGTAGCGAATCCGCAAGTATATTGCAGGACTGCAGCTTGTCTTTTGCAAGCTGACTCATAGCGTCAAGGGAATGTTGTCGTAATTGATACGAAAGGAGCTCGGTTCCAAGGGACCGGGACAATCTCTTTATAACTCTGGTCTCCGGGCTTCCTTTTTTTATGGTATTAGGTTGGAAATGGATTTTAATAACTCCTATAACTTCATAATCACAATCATTCCAGATAATTTCTCCCTTACTATTTCTTGGATACTCAGGGCCCAGCACATTCCCAACATACAGATCCTCCTTACGGATTAATACGGGCTCCATGTGGTGAAAATCTTCCAATTCACCTTCAACTTGAAGCCTGACGCTTCGGTTGTCATTTTCAGGGTCCTCGGCTGTCCAGCTTTTCTGTTTCTCCACACACCATGCCATCGCTTCTAAAGCGCGGCCGGATTGATCTCTGTATTCAACAAAAAGCTTTCCTGGCGGGTTGTATTCAGATCTTTCAGGGAGGCCCCAGGAGATTATTTTTCTCTCTTCATCAATGATCCCGGAAGTGATCCGCTTTGCAATCATTTTAGGGGGCTTGCCTATGCGGTAAACGGTTCCCTTGTAGGCGTTTGGGAGGCAAAACAGGATGGTCTCGATCATTTCCTTGCAGGCCTGCTCTAAAAGCCCATTATCGATCTTTATGGCCAAGGCTTCTTTTCCTCGCTCCGGGTTGTCTTCAAGCGCCTTCGTGCGTCCATCACAAGGCTCCTGATTCTAAATCATGATAATCTATACCTTTTTTTAGCTTTGTCAACAAGAAATAGCAATTCTTGATTTTGAATTTTGAACAAGCAATGAACCTCTTGACATTCCTTTACCTGGATGTCAAATAGAAAGTATGGGAAATCAAGGAATCCACATAAGTGAACTGCCAGAACTTAAAAATGCGCTTCTCATTGCAGGGTTTGACGGCTGGGGCAATGCTCTGGACCTTTCAAGGGCCATGGCCTCTTATTTGATCCGCAAGTTAGAGGCCAAATATTTTGCCAGGATCAATCCTGATCTTTTCTACCGTTATGATGAAAATCGTCCCATAGCGAATATAGAGCAAGGAATATTAAAAAGTGTATCACTGCCCAACGGCTCTTTTTATGCTGTCCGTACCGGCTCGGATGAAAGGGATCTTGTTATACTAAAAGCCAGTGAGCCAAACCTTCGTTGGCTCAATTTTGCGGATGAGCTGTTCTCGCTTTGCAAAAAACTGGACATAGCGACCATTATCACCCTGGGAAGCATGTATGACAATGTCCTTCATACGGATAGGATTATTTCCGGGATTACATCAAAGGAAGGCGTCTTGTCTAAACTGAAACAACGGCATGTCATTCCAATTGATTATCACGGGCCAAGCACCATTCATTCTCTTATACAATCAGAAGGCCAAAAGAGGGGATTCCAATGCATCAGTTTATGGTGCCATTGCCCTTATTATCTTCAAGGAGCCACTCACTTTGGCCTCCTGTCACAATTGGCATCATTGCTGTCATCCATAGGAGAATTCAAACTGGACACAGAAGAACTTGACACAAGTTGGAAAGAGCTTAATCGGCAAATTCAGGGACTTGTTGAAAAAAACCCTGAGTTTCAAGCCATGATCAATGAACTCCGCAAGGCAAAGGTGAGAGGATCCTGGGCAAGTTTGAAGGAGTCAAGCAAAGAAGGGAGTAAGGTCATATCGCTGAAAGATTTCTTGAAACCTGGGTAACACAGGGAGATTGACGATTTTCGATTGATGATTGACGATATAGAGGGATAATTTTGAGTTTTAAATACTCAATTGTCAATTTTTTTCATTTCCTTTTACTGCCTCCACAAGGGCTGATATCACTTTTCCAGCGCCACCCTGCAAGAAAATATCCGTAACCGTATCGGTTAAGTGGGTCCGCTCCGTATTGATTTCAATAATCTTTGCCCCGTTCTGCTTCGCGATTGCCGGAATAGTATTGGCAGGTGAGACGACAGCCGAAGTCCCCACTACCATTAGTGCCTGGGCCGATGAGGCAAGTTGAAAGGATCGATTCAAGGCATATTCCGGGATGGCCTCCCCAAAAAACACAACGTCCGGTTTCAGGATTTTCTGACACTCACATCTCGGTGGATATTCATCCCGCTTCTCTTCACTCTTGTATCTTTTCCCACACCACAGACAGGAAAGCGTACTGGAGTTTCCGTGATACTCGATAACATTCTTTGCACCGCCCATCTGGTGCAGGTTATCGATATTCTGAGTGATGATGCAATGGAGATATCCCATTTCCTCCAGTTCCCCCATCCCCAGGTGGGCCTTATTCGGCCTGGCCTGACTGACCACCTTATCCATCTCCCGGAGCATTTCCCAGACCATTTCGGGCTTGGCCCTGAAGGAGTATATGGAAGCATATTCAGCAGGGTCAAATTTTGACCAGAGTCCGTCCGCACTCCTGAAATCGGGAATTCCAGATTCCACAGAAATGCCGGCACCGGTCAATGCCATTGTAAATTTTGAATTCATAATGATTCCGGCAGCCTGTCCAATCAGTTCTTCCATCATCCTCCACGCTCTATGGTGTTCACGACCGATGTTTAGGGCCTGGATAAAAATAAGATCAGTTTATTTTTCCATGCCCCCTAGTACCGTGTCTCATAAGTTCTGTACATGATTTTGGCAATTTATCATGTCATCAAATCACAGGAACAACCTAAAAAAATACGAATATCGAAATGCGAAATACGAAACAATATCGAAATGCGAATTTTCAAAATTCTAAACAAAAACCTCATGATACGACCGTTTCTCGTTTTGGTCATTGATATTTTTGTCATTTGTATTTGTTTCGAGTTTCGATATTCGAATTTCGGATTTTCCCGTCCCCCACAGATGGTTGGGGAATGTATGAGTCTATACGAATATTTCGTGTTACCATTTTAAGGCGCTAAACTTTTGAGACGGGG
>JAKLQB010000223.1 GCA_022013615.1 Desulfobacterales bacterium
ATTCGCAAGGCTCTGGATCTTCTGACACGGGAAGGCTTTGTCATGCCCATGCGCGGGGTAGGTACCCGTGTGGTCAAAATTGAGGACGACGTTGTGTCCATAGAGATTACAGGCAGCTTTAGGGACTGGGTAGATTCGGCCATAGGACGGAATCTTCAGCTGACCGTGGACGTTCTGGAGATCACAATCACCTCGTGCCCTAAAAGGGTCAGCCAAATCTTGACACTCGGCCCGGACGAGAATATCTGGCGTATGAAGAGGGTTCGCAGGTTGAGAGGCGTACCAATGTCATATTTTATCAACTACGGCCGGCCGGAACTGTTTAGCGATAAGATCACAATAGACGAAGTAACAAAGAGCAGTTTCGTCGATCTCTTTCAAGCACGTTGTCAAATAAGCCTATCCAAGATGGAACAACGCGTCAAGGCCACCGTAGCCGACATGGACTTATCAGGTGTGTTAGATATCAACTTCGGGGACCCGCTGTTTTTCGTGGAGAATGTCTACTACTCAACTGACGGGAACCCGGTTGAGGTTACCCATATGTACTACCGAGGCGACAAGTACGTTTACGATGCAACGATACAACTGAATAAATAGCCCGGATTGGTCTTGGAACGAAACCCACCATGCGCGATGGTAAATTTCAATTGTAACAGTATAACGCCCCGGTAATCCAATTTTACCAAAATGCCATGAACAGCAAAGCCTTTTCTATTCCCACCAAACAAGTGCAGTGGATTAGTTAGTGTCCATCCAGAAATGAGATAGTTTTCGCAAGGTCAAGGAAGATGAGGATTTTAACCACAGGAATACATTGAAGTATTTCGAGGATTAAAATCCGAATCTGACGCAGAGATTGCGGAAAATAGCCATTTATGGATGGGCACTGGTTATGGTTTAGCCTGCAATGTATTGGGGCAGGAAAGTGACCAGCCCAGGGAAGAGGATGAGCAGCACAATCGCCACCAGAATAGGAATAAGAAAAGGTATATGAGCGCGGACGACCTGTTCAAAGGTCTGGCCTGTAATGCCGACCAGGACATAAAGGACGTTTCCAAAAGGCGGGGTTATTACTCCCACTGACAGGGAAATAACCATCAAGACCCCAAAAAACAGCGGATCTATCCCAAGGACTTCAATCATGGGTACCATGATCGGGGTGAAGATAAGGACAGATTCGATCACTGACATAAAGCAACCAATGATCAGGAAGAAGACCATCAGTATCAAGAGGAGCAGGGTTTTATTGGTTGTTATGTGAACGACCGACTCGGCCAGTATTAACGGTATCTGCAGCCTGACCAGGAGCCACCCATACAAGCCGGCAATTGAGATAATAAACAGGATGATGGCTGAAAACTCTATGGTATTTCTAAATACGTCAAGCAGATCTTTCCAGCCTACGTCCTTGTAAACGACCATACCCAGGAAAATGGCATATACACTGGCCATGGCCCCGGATTCGGTGGGCGTGAAGATCCCCGACCAGATGCCGCCGACGATGATTAGTGGGGTCATGAGGGACAGCAGGGCCCTCTTTGATAGGCGGTACATTTCAGCTACGGGTTTTCTCGGTTGAAGAGGCATGCTCATTCGGTAGGATAGAACCACAATCATAACCATCAGAGAAACGCCA
>JAKLQB010000224.1 GCA_022013615.1 Desulfobacterales bacterium
GCCAGAGAGGCCATACCGGTCCCACAAATACCCAACAAGTGGATGTGGCGTAAATTCTCGGGGACCCGGTTGAGTGCCGGTGAAAGTCTTATTTCATTCTCCTGTTTTGGGGCTTGAATCAAGATAAAATGATCTCCTAACATTGTGATTTTCATGGTGTTTTACGGACAAAGAAATATTTTCTAATGTGTATATTTGTGAATATAAAAAATTTCTTGCCATTTAATTATTTTCCAAGTATCATACAAAATTCAAATTTTACAGCCAGCTCTCTTGCCCGTTTGCGATGGCAGGCAGGGCTTCAAAGGAGATCCCGAAATGGCAAAGGTTTGTGATATCTGTGGTAAAAAACCTGTGGTTGGATACAATATCAGTCATGCCCATAACAAAACCAAAAAACGATGGTACCCCAATCTTCAGAAGGTGAGAAGTCTTCAAAATGGTCAGACAAAAAGAATAAGGGTCTGTACAAGCTGTATCAAATCCGGCCGTGTTGTAAAACCATAATGATGTAGTGAAGTTACCTTTCAAGCCGACGGAACTCACAATACTGGATATTGGATTGTGGGTGCCAAAGATCCGTCTTAATCGTCAATCCAAAATCATCAATTGACTTAGAGCCTTTCCACAATCAGAACGTTTTTTATCCTTTTTATGGCCCCCATAATATTCTGAAGCTGATTATAGTCTTCCACCTCGATGGTAAAAAGGGAAATCCCCTTTTTGTCCACTGTGGTTTTGACTTGCGCTTCTATAATATTGGCATCCTTTTGAGTCAAAATAGCGCTGATATCAGAGAGAACACCCTTCCTTTCCACGCTGGTCACTCTTATCTTCGCCAGGTATATGTCTTCTTTGGAGGCTTGCCAGGATATGTCCACCAATCTTTCGGGATCCGCGTTAAGAATGTGGCTGCAATTCCGCTGGTGGACAGTGACACCTCGCCCCCGGGTTATAAATCCAATTACGGGTTCACCTGGCAGGGGATTGCAGCAATTAGCAAAACGGATAAGCATGTCGCTTACGCCCTTAACTTTGATGCCGTGGTCTCCTTTTCGTCGTTTGAAACGGCCAACCATTTTCCCCACAAGGCCAGGGGGTCTTTCGTCTTTGATTCCCAGCTTAGGCTTGAGGCGCCCAAGCACCTGCCTGGGTGAAATTTTGCCGAAACCGATCTGAGCAACCAGGTCTTCCACCGAATGGAAGGAAAACTCTTTTGCAATTGATAGGATCTGATCATTCTTCATAATATTGGGCAGTTTAAGGCGGTCCCGCTCAAGGGCCTTTTCCAGGAGGTTTTTGCCTAAGGCAATGCTTTCGCTCCTCTCCTGATTCCTTATCCATTGCCTGATTTTTGTCTTTGCGCGAGGGGTCTTTACGAATTCAAGCCAGTCATTGCTTGGATGTTGCTTGGGAGATGTTATGATTTCTACGATCTGTCCGTTTTTTAATTGATATCTGAGCGGAACCATTCTCCTGTTGATCCTCGCTCCAATGCATTTTTCTCCCACCTCCGAATGAATACTGTAGGCAAAATCAACCGGTGTGGCTCCTCTTGGGAATGCCTTTACATCTCCTCTTGGGGTGAATACGTAAACTTCATCGGGGAAAAGATCCATCCTGACGGTTTCTAAAAATTCCGCAGGGTCTTTGAGGTTTTGTTGCCACTCTAAAAGTTGGCGCAGCCACATAAACTGTTTTTCATCAGTCTTGTTCGCAGTAGTCCCTCCTTTATACTTCCAGTGTGCTGCAATACCATCTTCAGCGACCTTATCCATATCCCATGTCCGAATTTGCACCTCCATTCTTTGGCCCATGGGGCCGATCAGTGTGGTGTGGAGTGACTGATACATATTTGCCTTTGGCACAGATACATAATCCTTGAATCTCCCCTGCACCGGTTTCCACATTGAGTGGATATGACCCAGGACCTCATAGCACTCTTTGATGCCGCTGACGATGACCCTAAAAGCCGAAACATCGTATACCTGATTAACCGTGAGGTCCTGGTCCAGCATCTTTTTGTAGATACTGTAAAAGTGCTTGTCTCTACCTTTGATAGTGGCTTGGATCTTGAACTCTTCAAGCTTATTTGAGACAAGTTCTATAACCTTCTTGATAAATTCTTCTCTTTTGTCCCGTGTCTGCGCGATCTCGTTTTTAATGTCCTCGTAGATCTTTGGTTCAAGATAATAAAGGCAGAGGTCTTCCAGGCTGGATTTGATCCACTGAATGCCCATTCTCCCGGCCAGGGGTGCATAGATATCCTCGGTTTCTGCTGCAATCAACCTCTGCTTTTCCGGTGTCTGGAAACCCAGGGTACGCATATTATGTAGCCGGTCAGCCAGCTTGACGAGAATGACACGAATATCGGAAGACATGGCAAGAATCATCTTACGGACATTTTCTGCCTGGCGTTGCTGAAGGCTGGTGAACTGCATTCTGCTGATTTTTGTTACTCCTTCGACGATATTGGCCGTTTCCTCGCCAAAGAGGTGCTTAATTTCATCAGGTTTGGCTTCGGTATCTTCCAGCGTGTCATGAAGGAACCCAGCCGCAATGCAGGTTACATCCATCTTCATTTTGGTGAGAATGTAGGCGACCTCGAGGGGATGGGATAGATAAGGTTCGCCGGAAAGTCGAATCTGGCCCTGGTGGACCTTGGCTGAATAGACATATGCTTTTTCAACCAGCTCTATATTGGCCTTTGGATGATAGCTGAGGATTTGTGATGTGATATCATTTAAGCGAATCATAGAGGGTTTTCACTTTTTCCCTGATAATGGCTGAGGCATCCTTGGCAGGCACGTTGATACTTTCAGATTCAGCACGCAGTTTTATTTCAATTTGGCCTTTTTGGACTCCCTTGAGTCCCACAATTACTCGTACCGGGGTGCCAAGGAGGTCGGCATCTTTGAATTTGACCCCCGCCCGTTCATCCCTGTCGTCAAGAAGGACGACAATGTCATAATCCAAAAGCTCGGCATAAATCCTTTCCGCTGTTTCAATGACAGCAGTCTCATGCATCTGTAGAGGTAAAATGGTCACTTCAAAAGGAGAGATAGGGATGGGAAAAATAATGCCATCCTTGTCGTGGTTCTGTTCAATTGCGGCTGCAACGGTTCTTCCAACTCCTATACCGTAACACCCCATGATGATCGGCCTCTCCTTTCCCTGCTCGTCAAGAAAGACCGCTTTAAGGGCCTGGCTATATTTTGTGCCCAGCTTAAAGATGTGACCCACTTCGATGCCTCTTCCAAACCGTATTTCCCCGCCGCACCTGGGGCATGTGTCATGGGGTGAGATAGTCCGCAGATCACCGAAATTTTCTACTTTAAAATCTCTTCCTATGTTCACGTTCCTGATGTGAACGTCCTTTCTGTTTCCACCCGTAACGAAATTCTTCATCCCTCTGATGGCATTATCAGCTACCATCCTTGCCTTTAGGCCTATGGGACCTGCAAAACCCATGGGAGCGCCGGTGGTCTCCTCTACCAGGGATACGTCTGCCAGTTCAACGGTTTGTGCGCCAAGAAAATTCTTGAGCTTTATCTCGTTTAGTTCGTGGTCACCCCTGA
>JAKLQB010000225.1 GCA_022013615.1 Desulfobacterales bacterium
GGCCAGATGGATTGCATCGAAGCCACGGAGCGGATGGCTGGTAACAATCCTGTCAATTACTCCGTTCAAGTCGTCATTGACTTCCACACGGATAAAGCTTTTCCAGTCTTTTTGGAATGAATTTAGGACATCAGTCTTTTATCCGTTAGTTGAGTCGATTCAAGAGGCGTCTGAACTTTTCATAAACGTCCTGCCTGTGGCCGATGTAATAGATTTCGAGGCTCTGTTCGTCATCGTTTACTTTGTACAAAATCCGATATCGTTTTGATTTATAAGACCTGAAGCCGGACAACTCCTCTTGCAAGTCGTGTCCCAAGTAAGGGGCCTTGCGGAGTTCTTGGAGTGCCGACTTGATCAATTTCTTATTTTCAGGATGAAGGTGAGAGAACAATCTGGTAGCTTCAGGGGTAAACCGGACCCTCATGTCGATCATTCTGCCAGAACCTCCTCAAAATCAATCCACATACCCTTATCAGCCTGGTGGATTGATTTCCGGATTGACTTCATAGCTTTCTCATCTGATAGGATTTCCAAAGTCTCCAAAAGGCCTATGAATGTATTCATACTCATGAGAACCACCTCCGGAACTCCGTTTTTGGTGATTGCGATAGTCTCGTCGGAGTCTTTGATCTTTCTGACCAGGTCCAACAGCATAGTTTTTGCCCGGGTGACGGGAACGTATTGTTGTATGGTTTTCATGGGCATTGCTCCTTTAATTTATATGGTTATTATAATGACCACTTTACTTTTGTCAAGATATCAGTCGCGGTAGGAATGCCGGTTACCCGGCACCCCCCGCACAGATCCCTGCAAGATTTTTATTGCATTTTACGGGCCATTGACATAGACTAAGTAAATAGACTAACCTAAAGCAGGTGATTATCATGGATATTGTTAATGTGCATGAGGCAAAAACATACTTTTCCAAATTGTTGGCTCGCGCTCATACCGGTGAGGAAATCATAATCGGCAAGGCGGGTAAACCCTACGCTAAATTAGTTCCACTGTCTCCTGTGAAAGAACGTGTTCCCGGAATTGCAAAGGGGGCAGTGACCGATTCGTTTTTTGAGCCATTGCCTGAAAATGAATTAAAAGCCTGGGAATCATAGCTATGTTGCCGGATACCCACATTTTCTTTTTGAAATTAATACGTTTTTATGTTGATCGTTTTTTTCTTGACAGGAGTAGGATATCCCTTATTGCATTGCAAAGGAGGCGTAATGCGGGCAAAATTTGACAGAATCACCGTTAATCCGGAAATCATGAACGGTCAGCCCTGTATAAGGGGTATGCGTTTAACAGTCCGTAGGGTGGTAGAAGCTGTTGCGCTTTATCCAGATTGGGAAGAGTTGCAGTCTGAGTATCCCGAGTTGGAAAAAGAAGACATTTGTCAGGCCTTGCAGTTCGCCGCCGGGAATTTGGATGACCAAAGCATTGCTTTGGAGGCGGCTTGATTAGTATTCTCCTGGATCAAGGGCTTCCTCGTTCAGCAGCTTCTCTTTTACGAGATGAAGGGTGGGACGTGTTGCATACAGGAGATATTGGCTTAAGCAGATCCACGGATAGGCAAATTCTTGAGTTTGCGCGAAACGAGCAGCGTGTCATTATTACTCTGGATTCGGACTTTCATACTATTCTCGCGCTGACAAATGCCTCTACTCCTTCTGTGATACGGATTCGTTTGGAAGGTCTGAAAGGACCTGATTTGGCACTCCTCATAAAAAGGATTTGGCCCCGGGTTGAACCCCAGGTCAAGAAGGGTGCGATGGTAACTGTAACTGAATCAGGAATTAGAATTCGGAATATTCCGGTGTTTAGTTCATGAATGGTTCGGCTAAACCCTACCTCCCTCATTTCTTAAATTAAGAAATTTCGTAATACCACCAGTAAGGTTACAAGGAATCAACGTCCCCTGACCCATGCGCCAAAAAACTCCTTTGCGTCCTTCGTGCCTTAGAGGTTCATCAATAGTCAATAATCAATCGAAAATCGACAATCCAAATGCGTCCCCATGTCCCCTATTGCCTCCCTAAAGTTCCCTTGCTTCTTTTAAACGCTTTATGCTATCAATTTAACGACCATCACCTAACAGGAGGGTAAGAATTTATGAAAACTACAACTTTTGATGAAGCTTTGGACATCCTGGAATCTTTTCCGGAAGAACAAAGAGAGTCCATCGTAGAAATTGTCAAACGTCGGTTAACAGAGGAACGGCGAGAACGGCTTGCGCAAACTGTTAAGGAAGCACGGCAGGAGTATGCGCGCGGTGAAGTCAGGCGGGGCACAGTAGATGACCTTATTCGTGAGATTGTCCAATGAGAACAGTCACATGGAGCAATGCATTTGCAAGATCTTTTAAGAGATGGATTCGTAAACGGCCGGATATGCACAAAGATATAGCCGAAGCATTAGGCCTTTTGGTTGTGAACCCATTTGCACTTCAACTGGAGACTCACAAGCTTAAGGGAAAACTCTCAGGCTCATGGGCATGCAGTGCGGGATACGATCTGCGTATCGTATTTGATTTTGTAAAAGCGGAAAAAGATACGGAAGATGATATTTTTCTGTTGGCGATAGGAACCCATGATGAGGTTTATTGAAAGGGAGTATCTTTCATAAGTTCAGAAGGTGACAACTTATAACGCTGTGAGTGTGAGTAGACAGTGAAAAAAGAAGTTGTTCAACGTAGTCCCCCTTATCACATTTCTCCTTTCTTCAGTCCGGCCCTGTACAAATACGCCAATTTGTTCTATATCAGACCTCGTTATTTGATCTAAAAACTAGGTCCGATTTTTGGACACCATCGTCATCATAATGGCTATATGGAGCCAAATTGAGGAA
>JAKLQB010000226.1 GCA_022013615.1 Desulfobacterales bacterium
AAAATGTTTTTGTGATGAATTGGCTTAGTGTTTCGGATAATCACATGCCCCGATAATCTATAGCTTTCAAGAAAAAGATTTTGGGGTTATCATTTTCGTTATACGTTATTGGGGTGCGCCGCTCGTTTCGTATACCGTCACTCGGTTGGGTTGCTTATTAACCGTAACCGTCCCACGAATCCCGAAACGGGCTGCGCAACCGCAACCGTTTGACTCAACCGAAATGCCGAAAGGATTCTCCAAAAATATACGTTCATTCATCACAAAAACATTTTATTAAGAGCTATAGGAGGTGACAATATGAGTATTCCCAGGAAATTAACAGTGGAAAAACCCGTGAAATTGATTTTCGCGGGTGGTTTCTTAGGTTCTGGAAAGACGACGGCGTTAGGGGCCCTTGCCAGGCGTTTGATCCAGCGTGGCATGCGGGTGGGGATAATCACCAATGACCAGACTGAAAACCTTGTTGATACGGTTATTGTGAAGCAGATGCTGAGCGAACTTGGTGTACCTGTTGAAGAAGTGGTAGAAGGTTGTTTCTGCTGCAAGTTTGATGATCTTATCAATCAGATGGAAAAAATCCTTGCCCATAACCCGAAAATTCTGATGGGGGAACCGGTTGGGAGTTGCACCGATTTTGTTGCCGCTGTAGCCAATCCGATAAAGATTCACTACAAGGATGCATTCCAGTTCGCACCATTTTCCACAATGGTCGACCCCGACCGGGTCCGGGAACTCCTCCTGAGTGAGACACGGACCTCTTTTCCCGAAGAGGTCGCCTATCTATTTCAGAAGCAGTTGGAAGAGGCAGATATTATAGCTCTTAACAAGATTGATCTATTAAGGGAGGAAGAAAAAGAAAGGCTTTTATCGGCTCTCGAAGTAAAGTATCCGGAGAAAAAAGTGATGGCTGTCTCGGCAAAGGAAGGGGACGGGATGGATAGATGGTTGGATGAACTTCTTTCTGGCAGGCCTGGAGCAAATACAGTACTGAGACAGATCGATTATGATCGGTATGCAGCAGCCGAGGCGGTTTTGGGCTGGTTGAATGCTGCGTTAAAGATGACTGCAAGTAAACCATTTGATGCTAATGAATTTGCCCGCACACTGGCTGTGACTCTCCGGGAGGCCTTCAAGAGCAGGGATGGGGAAATAGGTCACCTGAAGTTCGTCATTACCAGCGCCGGAAAAGCAATGTGGGTGAGTGTTACTCATCTCACCGCAGAACCGAATATAAGCGGCGAACAACTTGGAAAACTGTCAAAGGGATCGCTTATCGTTAATGCTCGTGTCAGGCTTGAGCCTGAGGAATTGGAAACCATTGTACGGGCCTCACTCAGTAAGGTATTCGAAGAATCAGGCATACAATATAAGATTCTGGACCTGCAGTGCTTCAGCCCGGCATATCCTGAACCTCCCTACCTCATACGAGAAACAGTAAAATGACCTGTTGACACATGCCGGGCATCCAATGTTTTGTTAGATGAACATTTGAGAGGTGAGCTTAAAAAACAGAAAGGAGGTAGGCCATTGATGCGCATAGAGGTGATAGGTCTTGAACCACCATGTGAGAAGTGTAATCAATTGTTGGAAAATGCGAAGAAGGCAGTAGCAGAAACTGGAATCGAAGCTGAAGTCGTAAAGCTCTGGGTACTATCAGACGAAGTACGCCAGAAGTATGGATTGCCGCTCAGCCCTGCCCTTGCCATAGAAGGTGTCCTCGTGGCGCAGGGAAAAGTATTTAGTGTGGAAAGAATTGTTAGCCTTCTTCAGGGGTAATATTGAAGGTCCCTGCAGTCCCGCCAAGGTGGCTGGACGGGGAATGCGCTCGCTTTGCATTTTCAATTACGAATTATAGTGGTTACTAATTTGTTACAATCATTTTCCTTGTCAATGAAAAGGAGGTAAAAGGCCATGAGTATCCAAGATCAAGCTTCAGGTCCGCGGGTAAAAACGACCCATATCGTGACATTCGCTTTCTGTACGGCCGTAATGGCCATCCTGTGTACGGCTGCTGGCTTCCTCTTCGCGGTGCTGCCCGGTTTGCCCCTGGGATTTTGTCCCGCTGTGCCGGTGATGGTTCCTTTCGCCCTGTGGTTTGGTGGATGGGGCGTGGCTGCGGCCTATATCGGTTGCGCCATCGGCGGCATCCTCAAGGGCACACCAGTGATAGTAGCCTTGCCCTGGGTTATCAACGATGTTTTCATGGCCGGCATTCCGCTGCTTGCCTTCAGGCTTCTGAAAGGCGATCCCGGTTTGAACACCAGGCGTGACTGGGTGATCTTCATCACCTTCGGCGTTGTGGTCAACAGCCTGATCGCTTGCACCTGGGGGACCTGGATCCCGGTCTACTTCGGCATCTGGCCAAGCGGAGCCGTACTGGTCATATGGACTCAATATATGATTGCTTGCCTGCTGCTAATGGTGTTTGTCGCGCCGCTCATCTTGAAGGGCTTCACTGGACTCGCCCGACGAACAGGAGCCTATACCGAAGGTTTTCTGGTGTAACAGGAGAACAGCGTGCCAGCCTATTGCGCTTGCGGAGATGAAGCAGGGTCGGCGGTATTAGGAGGCGCTACCAGGATAAGGTCGTTTCTCTTCTACTTTTCGCCCGACTCTCCCCTCCAACGAACAAACTCTCTGACCAAGATGGTAATGGTGGTCTGCCTGGGTGCTGTGGCCTTTATGATCGAGAACATTTACGCCAGCTTGGTTTTGCTGGCTTTGGTCTGTGTGGGGCTGGCGGTGGCACGTATTCCGGGGGTGTTCTTGAAGAGGATCGTTGTGGCCATGTCAGGCTTACTGTTGATCGCAGCGTTGGCCCATGCCTTTTTCAGCCAGGTACCTGGCCGCATCACCTTTTTCACCCTGCCCTGGGGCGCCTATTTTACCGAGAGGACCCTACTCTTCATCTTGACCTTCTATTCCAGGTTTTTGACCGCTTCCTTTATTAGCCTGATCTTCCTGTGCACGACACGGGAAGCCGACGTGGTGGTGGCCCTTCGTTTCCTTCGCCTGCCATTCGTTATTTGCTTCGCCGCTGCCTTTATCCTGCGCCTGATATCCACCCTGATTGATGACTGGTGGTCTCTGGTCGAGGCCCAGCGGGCGCGAGGGATGGTGTTCACCGGCTCCCTGATGAATCGACTGAAAAGGCTCTCGGAGTTGGCCTTTCCTCTGCTGGCTAACATGTTCACCAAGATAGGAGAGGTAGACCTGGCCCTTCAGGCACGGGGCTTCACCGTTCAGCCTGTACACAGAACCCAGGTCAGGCATTTGAGATGGAACATCTACGACTATATCTTGCTGGCCTCGACATCCACGGTATTCATCGTCGTAGCTGTAGCCAGATATGTCTATGGCTATCTTTCCTTTTTATAGGTGTATAAAAATGAGAGGCAAGATGGTTGTCGTAAAGGATCTGTGGTGGCGGTATAAAGATGGGCAAAACTGGGTTCTGAGAGGGGTTGATCTGGAAGTTGGCGAGAGGGAGGTCGTGGGAGTTATTGGCCCGAACGGAGCAGGGAAGACCACCCTATGTCTGGCCATGGCCGGTCTGATCCCCTGGGCCGTTACCGGCGAGATGAGGGGTTCGGTATACATCGCAGGGGTAGATACCAGGAATGTGGCCTTGCGAGAAATCGTTCGGCGGGTGGGATTGCTTTTTCAGAAGCCAGAGACCCAGTTCGTGGCCATGAGCGTGTTGGATGAGGTAGCATTTGGGCTGGAGAACTTCGCCTATGCCTATGAGGAGATGTGGAACCGAATCCGATGGGCCCTAAAAGTGGTTGGATTGTCAGGATACGAAGAGAAGCACCCCCTGGCCCTTTCCAGTGGACAGAAGCAGAGGCTTGCCCTGGCATCCATACTGGGCCTTCGGCCTGACGTGCTGGTTCTCGATGAGCCTCTTTCTAATCTGGATGGGCCAACTCAGGAAGAGGTGTTCTTGGCCATCCACAACCTCAAGGAAACACTGGGAACGGTCACGGTCATCGTGGAACACAACACCGAGGAACTGGTCAGGTTGGCGGATCGCATCGTCCTGTTGAATGACGGAAAAATCGTACGCACAAATACTCCCCAAAGATTCTTTCAAGGGGTGGAATCACTGGCAGCAAATGATGTCTGGATACCCCAGGTGACAGAACTAGGCTACAGGTTGTCAGAGAGCGGGCTGTGGGAAGAAGAATTGCCAGTGACACTGGAGGCTGCCCAGGACATGATGGGAAGTTTAGTCGCTGGGAAGAGCAAACCGATGCCCACACTTCCGGAACCTCAATTTTTAAATCAGACTCACCAGATGCCCAGAGACTCGATCATAGAAATCAGACAACTATCCTACACCTATCCTGATGGCACCGATGCTCTGTGTGATATTAATCTGATCATAAACCGGGGCGAATACGTGGCTCTCTTGGGGCAAAACGGTAGTGGCAAGACCACTTTGGCTAAACATTTTCTCGGTCTGCTGGGACCCACAAGTGGCCAGATCACGGTGGACGGAGTCAACACACGGGAGGTATCGGTGAAGGAGCTGGCCTCAAAGGTCGGGTTTGTCTTTCAGAATCCAGATCACCAGTTATTCTGCAAGACAGTGGAAGAGGAGGTGGCTTACGGCCTGAAAAACCTAGGGCTGAGCCCTGAGGAGGTGGAAAGGCGCGTGCACGAGATCCTGACCGCAGTGGAGATACTGGGCCTCCGTGGGGTGACGGTTTCCTCCCTGCATGGGGCCGCTCGGCAAAAGATCGCTCTGGCGTCGGTGCTGGCCATGGACCCGGATATTCTCATCGTGGATGAACCATCTGCTTGCCAGGAGAAAAGGCTTTCAGACCTGTTGATGCGTCTTCTCCGTGATTTGAACGCTTCCGGCAAGAGCATCATTCTCGCCAGTCACAATATGCGACTGGTGGCTGAAAATGCCACGCGGGTGGTGGTACTTGACCGGGGTCGGGTTGTCCTGGATGCCCCAACCCGTGTGGCCTTCGCCGAGGCGGAGCAGATGGAAAAGGCAGGCTTGAAACCACCGCAAATCACCCAGTTGGCTCAGCGTCTGGCGGACCGTGGTTTCCCGCTCAATGTTTCTACTGTAAGTGAAGCATTTAACTGGGTAACTCAAGCTAACAGGGAACTATTTTTGAAAGAGGTTCAGAACTCACTAAAATGGCCATTTTTGGCCTTTTGGAATCGCAAGTTGAATTCCCAATTAAGAGTCGAATTCTGGTGGATTTTCCATGGTCACGAATTTCGATTTCGTCTGCA
>JAKLQB010000020.1 GCA_022013615.1 Desulfobacterales bacterium
AGTGGCGCCGAGCACAGTTCCCGGCCGCAACACTAACTGATTCAGTTCCGGGTGCTCATTGCGATAACGGCCCAGCATCTCCTCCACCAGCCTTTTGTGGTGGGAGTAGGCGAACTCAGGGGTACCCCGCAAGGCGTCGTTCTCGTCCAGCCATTCAGGGTTGTCCGCATAGTAGCCGTATGCCGCGCCACTGCTCGTTATGATCAGCTTTTTTGCCCGGGACTCAAGACAGGTATTAAGGACATTTTCAGTGCCCAGAACATCCACTGAATACTCGAACTCGCGGTTGGATTTCCGGCCTGGTGTGACAATGGTGGCCAGGTGGACTACAGTGTCAATGGAAAATCGCCTGAAGATGTCAATCAGCTCAGATGACCGTATGTCCGCGGTGACATAGTCGATTCCCGTGAGGCGTTCATCTGGCGGTGTTTCACGCACGTCTGCGGCCACCACTGTTTTGAGGACCCGCCGGTCCCGGGCCAGGGTTTCTATAAGTTGTCGGCCAATATAGCCTCCTGCCCCGGTGACCAGTACTGAATTCCGTTTTCTGTTGGACCCATTCATCATGCAGCTCCGTCAGGGTCTCCCGGCAGGGGTCTCCGGGACCAGAACGTGGCCACGCTCAGGCCGGCGATGATATGCCAGATGCCCCACCATGCGGCAACAATGGCCATGCCGCCCAGTCCCTCAAAGAAGCCGAAGATTAAAACCAAGCCCAGGGCCGAGTTCTGAATGCCCACCTCGATGGTCACAGCGCGCACATCCCGTTTCTCCAAACCCAGTAGCCTGCCGGACCAGTACCCCAGGCTCAGAGCAAGGGCGTTGTGGATGAAGACCCCAAAGGCAACGATACCAATGACCTTGAGAAAGATGTGCCAGTTGGCTCCAAGTGCCGCGCCAACAAAACCGATGAAGACCAGGAATGAAAATACTTTAAAGGGCTTGCGGATCTTATCGGCCAGAAAGGGGAAAAAGCGGGAGATCAGCATGCCTGTAATTAGAGGCACACCCAGGATCATGAATATAGTGACAAAGACGTCTAAGGGGTTCAGGCTTACCCGGCGCAGAATCGAGGCTGTGGCAGGGTTGAGGCTGCCCCAAAAGGCCAGATTAACGGGTGTCATAACAATTGCCGCGGCCGTGGACACGGCGGTCATGCTCACTGATACGGCGGCATTGCCCCTGGCCAGGTAAGTCATGATGTTGGACAGATTGCCGCCGGGACAGGCGGCGACGAGTATCATACCAAGGGCCATGGATGGCGTTATCGGAAGGAAAAGGGTCAATAGAAAGGTGAAGGCCGGCAAGAGGATGAACTGGGCACCCAGGCCAATGCCAGGGGCCTTGGGCGACACGATGATCCTCTTGAAATCATCCAGTTTCAGTTCCAATGCCACCCCCAGCATCATTAACCCGATAACCACGTTGAGACCTAAAACGGCCTGGGCATTGAAATTCAGGCGAATCTGATCAATAGCTGCTGCATCCATATTACTTTCCTGCCGGTTCCTTGTGCATGTTCTTGAACTGTAAGAGGCCTGGGGCCCACATGTGCTTGACCGGGTCCACGTCCACATGGATGACCGCGCACTTATCCGAGGCAAGGCAGCGCTCAATAGCCGGTGCAAGGTCAGCGGGATCAGCCACACGTTCACCATGCGCACCCATGGCCTGGGCCATCTTGTCAAACTCGATCTCCCCCAGATCGGTGTTTATTGTCTCCTCTGGCCCTAAGGACTTCTTTATCATGGTCTTGACAGGCCTCAGGGCGAACTGCTGGTTTATCTTGACCATGCCCCACTGTTTGTCACAGCAGACAAGAAATATAACTTTTAAGTTATTGCGGACTGCGGTCTCGATCTCCTGCGGATGAAATCCCAACGCGCCGTCGCCGATAATACAGTAGACCTGGCTTCCGGGCCGCGCCACTGCTGCGCCAAGGGCCTGCCCCACGCCAGCGCCCAGCATGCCGAAGTGGTGAGTAGAGAGCTGGGTGTTGGGCACACGGATCCGATGATAGAAGTTTGCCCAGACTGCCGTATTACCCCCATCAAAAATCACCACTGCGTCGTCCTCAAATACCTCCCTGCAAACCGAGGCCACATGGGCCGTGATCATGGGCACAGACCTGTCAGACAGCTTTTCGTCTAACTTTGCACGGTCCTTATCCCTTTCTTTTGCGAGATTTACCACCTTCTGTCGCCGGGACTCCATAGGGATCTCGGATTCCATGTCCCTTAGTCTTTCCAGCAACTGGTTGAGAAACAGCTTCACATCGGCAAGAATGGACAGCTCTGTTGGCTTGTTGACCCCCAAGACTTCCTCGTCTATATCCACCTGGATTAATTTCTGCTCGGATGGCAGCCTCCAGTAGGGAGCCTTGCCCCACCAGTCGGTCTCGCCCAGCCGGGAGCCCAGGCACAGGACCAGGTCGGCTGTGTTTCGCACCTGATTTACTGCCTTCACATGGACCATAGGCCATGAGAGCTGTGATATCTCGGGCAGGGCGCCGCGAGCAGACCACGAGGTCGTCACGGGAGCATGAAGGATCTCAGCCACCTGGGACAGCTCGTCATAAGCGCCTGCGTGTATTATACCGCTCCCCGCATGAATGACAGGAAGATCCGCCTCCACGAGCATGTGTGCGGCCCGTTCCACCTGTTCGGAAGAGGGATGTATGGGATCTGTACGGCGATACTGGCGGGGGGCCCAGAATCCGTTCATTTTATCCTTTCCGTTCATCAGGTCATCGGGAACATCTAAGTGGACCACACCGGGCCTTCCCTTGTAACACATTCGCAGTGCCCGTCGCATCAGTTCCGAGATACGGGCAAAAGAGGAGGCCGAACCCGACCATTTGGCCATGGGCTTGATGACCGCCACCTGGTTGAAGTACTGGTATGCCCCGCCCCGGTCCGGGCAAATGATACCTGTGCGGCGAGAACTGGTAATCAAAAGCACCCGGTTACCCTCAGCGTTCTCCACCGCCACCCCGGCCAGGACATTGGCCACTCCGGGACCACTGCTGGCAATGCAGACCCCCAGCTTACCGGTCAGCCTGGCGTATGCCCCGGCCATATGAGCTGCTGTGGCCTCGTGGCGGGGTGTGATGAGCTCAATGCCGTTGAGTTTGAAGTTGGAATAGAGGCCGAAATAGGTGCCGTCAATGATGCCGAATACCTTTTCAACACCCTCTTGCTTGAGCATTGTGGCGATGACTTCACCGCCTGCCATAGTTGTCATATATCCCTCCTCAAAAGCCGCAGGGCCGGAAAATCAAGTTAATGGGCCGCGGGGATCTCTTTTCCCGCTTCAGCGGGGCAAAAATCTATATCATTTTATTCCACGACCGGATTCCTCAGGACACCGATCCCCTCAACTTCCACTTCGATAATATCCCCATCCTTCAAAAACACTTGGGGGCTCCTCGCAGAACCTACCCCTGACGGGGTACCGGTCAGGATGACGGTCCCTGGTAAAAGGGTTGTATCCTGGCTTAAAAATGATATCAAAGCCGCCACCGTATGTATCATGCGGCCAGTATGACTGTCCTGCATCACTTCACCATTCAAGCGGGACTGGATATGCAAACGCTGCGGGTCACTTATTTCATCTGGGGTGACCAGCGACGGCCCCAAGGGGCAAAACGTATCAAATCCTTTTCCCCGACACCACTGCCCCCCTCCGCCGTGCCTTTGCCAGTGTCGAGCCGAAACATCATTTCCCACAGTAAAACCCAACACATAACCCAGGGCCTTTTCTTCGGTCACATTAAACGCAGCTTTACCAATGACGACAGCCAGCTCCCCTTCATAGTCCACCTCGGGCCCCTTCAATTGACACTTCGGGAGCCTAATGGGCGCACCGGGATGATTGATGGAGCCATTGTTCTTGATGAATAGAATTGGGTGTTCTGGAACCACGTTGCCAAGTTCCTTTATATGTTCCACGTAATTCCTGCCAATACACAGGATATTCGTCGGGACGACAGGAGCAAGTAACCTCAGCACCTTAGCTTTTTCTCCTGTGGGCTCTAAACCCTGGTAGGGATCGCCCTTTAGAAGTACAGGGTGACCAGTCGCGACACCGTCCTGCACGACCCCCTCATCCAAACCATAGTGAATCTGACCGCTTTCATCCTCAAAGCGAAGTATACGCATCGCAATTTCTCTGTATTTGTTTTTTAACCATTTATGTCTCTAAGAGCTTGTCCGAGAATTAGATAGTTTGTTCAAGGTCAAGTCGAAGATCCCGAACTTTGAGCGGGGGAAGGCGACATGACGCGCCATGGCCTCGGCCATCCTGTCCGGGGCCTTTTCCAGTAAAGCCCGTCGACAGGCAAAATTGATTCGCACCGTGTTCGATTCGCCAAAGTCCCGACTGTCCCAGAGACCCGCGGCCCTTTTTGCACTACTTTCAAAGCGCTAAACTGTTTCGAACTTGCTTTTGTGGGAAGAAGCATAGGGACAGTGCTCTTTTGAGTCAAGGAAAAAGAAAGTGATTATTTGATGGCGAACCGTTCGTTCAGCCCCGGCAACGCCCCCTTTTCCCCGGATGAGTGCTGAGTTTAAGTAAGGATGTTTTGCTTAACCGGCTAAATCAAAATTCAATTGATATATCCGTTCAGGTGAAATACATTACAAACCTCGTTGAGTAGTTGAGTGGTTAAATGGTTGAGTAGGAAAATATATTCTATTATTTTCGGATGTTATAGCTTTTCAAACACTGAAGTCCAATTTTCAAGCAAATAATAGATATGATCTATTATAACAACGACTTAACAACTCAACTACTTAACCACTTAACGAAGTCTGTATTAAGACGATGTGCAAAACATTTGACGACACAGAAAAGTAGCGCTCAGTTATGGACTTGGTTTAGAGAATCCCCTGGGTGCGCCATTGAAAACTGAGCAAGATAAAATTGAAATCCCTAAAAAAAGGAGGAAACAAGAATGAAGGAAGCGTTTCACAGCATGATCGAACTGCGTCGAAGTGTTCGTCGTTTTAGGCCCGAACCGGTAAAGTCGGAGGTTTTGGCCAAACTGGTGGATGCCGCTCGCTTATGCCCATCTGCCGCAAACAAGCAAGCCCTGATCTTTATTGCAGTGAACGACCCCGAACTTGCCAGAAAAATTTTCGAGACCCAAAAATTTGCTGCTTACCTGGCAGAAGCCGGTCAACCCCAACCTGGTGAGGAACCCACCGCTCACATTTTGGTGGCGCAGGACAAAAACATTGCCATTGCGGAAACGGTGCGTGATGTGGGAGCTGCGGTGCAGACGATTCTCATGGGGGCATGTGCTTATGGCCTTGGCGCGACTTGGCTGCGATCTTTCGATCGACCCAGAGCGGCCAAAATTCTTGACCTCCCTGAGCAATACGAGCCGGATTCGGTCATCGCACTTGGTGTGCCAGCAGAAG
>JAKLQB010000227.1 GCA_022013615.1 Desulfobacterales bacterium
CAGTGCGTTTACCAGGTCTTCATCGCTGGCATCACCTGAAAATGTGATCTTGTGATCAGAGTATTTAAATTCACCTGCAAAGGGATCAAGGAATACATATTTATCGGCTTTTTCGACTAATTTCTTTTTCAACAGGGTATTGAAGTCTGTCTTTATCTTCTTTTTGGAGGAGATCACCCTTTCGAATATGCCCAACAATGCTTCAAGCGCTGTGAGGACATTGGATGAGGATTCTTCTCTGATTTTTAGCGGCTCACTTACCTCTTCTCCCTTTGTCAAGGCAATCTCGCTGACATGAAAGACTCCACCCAATTTCTTTGTTTTCTCAATAAGTAGCTTCTGGCTTTCTTTTGATCCGTTCAATTCCCCTTTTCCCTGGGAATAAGAACCGCCTATGATCTCTCCGTTGTTATAGAAGATGAGGCCACCCTCTTCTCCGTTGTTGATGGAAATATCGATATAGCCCGTGAGCTTTTCGGCTCCCATCTTTTTTATCAGCCCCTCAAGGTCGGTAAATTCCGCGCTTAGGTTCTTGTAGATTTTCTTTGCGCCACGTACATTGGCCCAGAAGTAAATCTTATCTGGATCAATTCCATATATATCTATGACAAAATTATTGTCACCTGCCGCGTCCATGAGACGTTTTACCGCTGTTTTGCCTCCGAACTCTCCGTCTTTATCCTGTAGAACTCCGTCCAGTATTTCTTCTTTATCAAAGAAAATTGCGCCTTCTTCTCCGGGGCCTTTTAAATAGATAGCGCCTGAGCCCAGTTCTCCCTGATAGTGTTCAATCAATTTTCTTATGTCGAGATAATAGCTGTTCAGATTTCCAATATCAGGTTTCTCTTTAGGAATGATGAGCATTTTATACTCCCTTTAACACTCTTCCAAGACTTACAATGCCTTTTTACTATCTGCGCCGGCGTAATCTCTCTATGGAAAGACGAATACTGTCCTGCATTCGGGAAATGGCTTCGGCCAAATCTCCGAGTTCATCTTTTGATTTGATCTTTATTTCAGCATCAAGCTCCCCGACACTGATTCGATCAGCCACGTCAGTCAGTGTTTTAATTCTCCCGGTCAATTTAGTGCCGTAAATGGAAACAATTAAAATAATAAGAATAAGTGTGCTACCCATGATACCAAAGACAATGTTTCGCGTATTGGTAAGGAATTTCTTAGCGCGGGCTTCCATATGTGTCACAGGTTGGGTAAATTCATCCAGATACGTTGTGGAGGCAATAACATAGCGAGTCCCTTCCACGGGCGTACACACCATGAACTTGTCTCGCACGCGGCCATCCGCATCTTTCCAGGTATAATAACCTCTGGATTCTTCACCGGCTTTGACGCCAGTATAGACCTTCCAGAATCCAGGGAAGTTTCTGCCAAGCGGCTTCTCTAACTTGCTCATATCTATGCCAACTATTTTGGGATTGGCATGGGCCCATGTTCGCCAAACCCCATCCGCATCCGGTAGCTCATAAAGAGCAGTATAACCTGACTTTCCCACCTTCTGGACAGATGACTTTTTAAACTCCTGATCATTGTTATAGTCCTCTTTTTTTAACTTTGAATGGCTCGCGAGGTAGAGGTTGCACTGTTTTGCAACTGCCCTTGCGTTTTCCTGTATGATATCTTCGGCAATCTGAGTGACCACCTTAGAACTGACATTTGTGATATCAGAGGCCAGTGTGTTTAACTGCCACAGATAGAGCGCACCTGCCGCAGCTATTAAAACAATAGGAATGAAGACGAAGAGCAAGGCCATCTTCGTCCGCAGCCCAAGCCCTTTTGGTTTTCGCTTGGGCTTTTGTGATTTTTTTATACTGGCAGGTTTTTTCTGCTCTGCAGGTTCTGCAGACACTGGTCTTTCCTCTCTGTCCTGGGCAGGCATCTGGGCCGGTGAGGGAGGAGGTGGCTCAGGGGAGGTCCCTGCCGGTTTTGACACCGTGATGACATGACTGCAAGATTTGCATTTGAATCTTGCCCCTTTTTCCGGAATCTTGGCAGGATCTATCCGGTACTTTTTGCCGCACTCTTCGCAAATAACTATCATGGCTAAGCTCCTAACTTAAATTGAAAATAAGTACAAATGTTAACGCCTTTAGGGCTTGCGCAAGCCCTTAATATCCCTTTTCCTTAATCTTGTTCACCATGTCCTGTTTAAACGGGCCCATTTTTTCTTCCCGCTGGATTTCTCGAGCAACAAAGTCAACCAGTTCTGCTGCACGGCTGCTTGGAAATCGGGTGCGTTGGTGTCCCAGATCATTTAGCGCATCTTCGATGAGAACTTCAGCGATGGGGCCAAGGGCCAGAGATAGTTGAGCTTGAAGATATTCGAAAAAATCCTCGTCCAGCATTAAAACAGTGACCTCAACGGGCTTGACAAGTTTTAGCTGCAAAAGCTTCGACATGATCTTTCGTATCGCACTCATATCCACATTTGTTTTTTTTGCAATTTCACTAAGGTTTTGCTTGCCATCCAACTCCATGAGTACACGCAGCATGTTGCTGTCAAGAGAAAACTCCCCAATGTCTTCCCTGACCACATGTCTAAAAACCAGAGCGAGAATGTTACCCGATGAAATATCCATTGCATCGCCTCCGAAGGGTTGTGTTGCCACCCACTAACCCGGCTTTACTGCCCCTCTCTCCATAGCTTCAATTCTGCTCTCAAGGCCTTAAATTCGGCCTTGATCATTTGTTTGATCTCCTCTAAGGCATAGGCAAATGCCTCGTGGGGAGCCATACGATTCATGTCAGGTCGCGATACCACTTTCTCGGCACTCCCGGGCGGCCTGCTTTTCTTTATGGGAGCCATATCCTTTTCTTTTCCCTTGCTGTTCGCTTCCGCCTCTTGACGGATTTTTGTATCTTTTTTTCTCTGCGCAGCGGCTCTTTTGAGAGCTACTTGCCCCTCCAGCTCTTTGAATCTTTGGACCTCCACAAGAAGTATTTTTTCCTTTTGCGCAGCAGTCACGTCCTTTTGCAAGAGCACCTTTTCCAGGCTCGTGTACACTGAATTGAGGACTTTAATGGCATTTGGGTGGGAATTGCCCTTATTGGCCTTGATATATTTTCCCAGGGAACCAAGTATCTGAAGGAACAGCAGAATAACCCTATCATATTCGTATACAAGCTTAAGGGTTTCCACCTGTTCGATAAATCTGGTCATGTCTTCATCGTTGATTTCCCAGTCGATTGATAGGACTATGGCTTTCAGCTCTTTTAAGGGGGCCTGTTCAAGGTCGCTGCCATCCTCCTCAAAGCCAGAGGTTTCTTCTAACTCCCGGGGAGGAGAGTGCTCGAGTTCTCCATTGTCTTCCAGGAAATCAGGAGATACTTCTAACTCTACTGGAGAAGAGTCTTCGGAATCGCCGTTTTCCTCTAAAAAGTCAAATGACTCTCCATCTTCTCTAAAAAGGTCTTCCAGGCGTTTCTCAACCTCAACCGTTACAGTGCCATCATTTTGTTCGGCCAATTAACTACCTCCTATTTCAAATCCCTTTGCAGGGAACGCATGGTCATGGATATGATCTGCTTCATGGTTTGCACAACATTTTCTCCACTCATAGCGCTCGCCTCGAAAGAAGGGGCCTTCAACTGACTGTTAAGGTCCTTTTCGAGTGTTTCAAATGGCAGGATGGGGATGCCCTGATCTGCCAGATCTCTTTTATTGTATTGCAGTACAAGAGGAATTTTGAAAATGCTCTTTTTATATGAAAGCAGATTCTTTTGAAGGTTTTTAAGGGCAAGGATGTTTTTTTCTCTTCTTACTTTCATGGAGTCGGCCACAAAAACAATCGCA
>JAKLQB010000228.1 GCA_022013615.1 Desulfobacterales bacterium
GACAAAATCATCTGGACCGTATTTCTCGCCTTTCGCCGTCTTGATTGCTGGATCAGTACAAAGTTTTTGCGGAGGCGGTACGAGTTTATTCTTCCAGGAAAGATAAAACGCTGAGTTATGTGTGACACATTTACGACCGTGGCAGCGAGTATGGCGCGGGTCAGCATAAGAAAGGCGACTTATTCCGACCCGGATATCGATGTGCTCTTGGAGCCCTTTGGAGGAATGGAGAGTTTTGTAAAAAGGGGTGACAAGGTACTCTTGAAGGTCAATCTCCTGTCAGCCAGGGAACCTAAGAAGGCTGTTACCACCCATCCGGAAATTGTTAGAGCCGTGGCAAAGGCCGTGAGGAAGGCGGGAGGCAAGCCCTATATCGGTGATTCTCCGGCAGGAATGTTCTCAAGCAGGGCCCTAATGAAGGCATACAAGAAGTCAGGGCTGGAGGAAATCGCCAATGAGGAAAAGATCCCTTTGAATTACAATACTAGTTCTAAGAAACTGGCCATTCCTAAGGGCAAGAGATTGAAGAAGTCGCCTGTTTGTGATTTCATACTGGGTGCCGATAAGATTATCGCGCTACCAAAGCTCAAAACCCACTCGTTCCAGTATATGACGCTAGCGTGCAAGATAATGTATGGCGCCATACCCGGCCTTACTAAGGCGAAGTATCATGCCCAGTTCCCCACCAGGACCGCCTTCGCGGATATGATGCTTGACATACTTACGGTGATCAAGCCCCAGTTGTATATCATGGACGGGATCGTTGGTATGCAAGGCCAGGGTCCAGGAGGTGGCGATCCGGTCAAGCTGGGATTGATTCTGGCATCCACTGACCCAGTGGCCATGGATATTGCCGTATGCCGGGCCTTAGGGATAGAGCCTGTGGGAATACCGGTCCTGAAGAGGGCAAAAATCCGGAAACTGTGGCCCGAAAGGATTGACTACCCAATTCTTAAACCCAAGGATGTATTCTATAAGGGATTTAAACTGCCATCCACTGCCGACCATCTTCTAACAGGCAAAAAACATCCAAAGAAGAGCCCCATCATAACAGACAAATGCATTGGCTGTAAGGAGTGTGAAGTGGTCTGCCCCAAAGGTGCGGTCAAAGTCATTGGTGAGGTAGCCAAGCTCGACTATTCAAACTGTATAAGATGCTTCTGCTGTCATGAAGTTTGCCCTGAGAATGCAATAAAATTGGGTACCCTACGGTTGTAAGCGGGAAACACTTTGAAACTGCCTCAAATGTCTGCCCGTTTGAATGGATTTCATCAAACGGAGCCGAGGCGCGGCATTCGGCCTGGATTTCCCTTTTGGTCTCCCGGAGGTTCTGAAGGATCGTGCGATTACAGAGCGGATCTCGGTGATGTTCACCATACCATTCCCGTGGTTTGGTTGCGTGGTTTGGTTAGGCTTGACTACATCGGTCATGAAAGCTATCCTTTGAGAATATTTCTTAAATCTGAAGACTTTTTATTAGGTATTGGCAATGGTCCAAATGCACCCTGATGACATTGAGGGTTACGAGAAGACTACTAAGGGTGAAAAAAGGGTTTTCAGGTTCATAAGGGAAGCGGCGAGACCTCACAAGGATTTCATTTGCTGGTATGAGCCTCCAATTGGA
>JAKLQB010000229.1 GCA_022013615.1 Desulfobacterales bacterium
CCGATGAGCTGTGCAAATTCATCAGGCATTGCATAGCCCACAGTGTCCGGCAGATTTACAGTGGTGGCGCCTGCTTCGATGGCAGCTTCAAATACGCGGCACAGAAAATCCGTATCGCTCCGTGATCCGTCCTCTGCTGAAAATTCCACATTGCCGGTAAGAGTCCTGGCATAACGGACCGCATCAACAGCCGCGTCGATCACCTGGCTCCGGGTCATTTTCAGCTTGTGCTCCAGATGGATATCCGATGTGGCAATAAAGGTATGAATCCTCGGATAGGCGGCCTCCTTAATCGCCCCCCAGGCCCGGTCAATATCTTCCTTTGAGGCCCTTGCCAGGGCAGTTACCTGGGTATTGCGAATTTTTCCTGCAATCAGTTCAACGGCTTCAAAATCGCCCGGAGACGCAGCCGGAAAGCCTGCTTCCATTGCATCTACGCCCAGTTTCTCCAATTGTGTTGCCAGCCGCATCTTTTCAGCGGCATTCATAGTCGCACCCGGAGACTGCTCACCGTCGCGTAACGTTGTATCAAAAATAATGACCTGGTCTTTCATAGAACAACCTCAATTCCTTCTATTTTCCCTCCTCCAAATTCAGCCATGGCCTCTGCGGCAATAGTCAGGCCATCTTGGAGATGTCTTCCCTCAATTTTGGGTACTGCGTATGCGTAATAGAGGACGTTTCGTGTATCATCTCTGATCCGGGTTTTCTCATCCGCCCCCTGGCAAAGGACACAGACAATCCCCTCTTCGTCTCTAAAAACGATCTCCCCCTCCCTGGTCTTGAGATCTCTCTGTCCCATCCCTAAGCATATTTCACCTTCCTCGGCCAGATCCAGGGTAAGCTTACCGTCAAAACAATCGTAATCAGTAACAGCAACCAGAATGCCTGCACACATCTCTGCCATAAAGTGGGTATCAACCATAAGATTGTATCTGGGGAACCCGCTATTGACGGTTCTTTTCAGGTGTTTGGGCAATGGGCATTCAAAACCAAAGCTCTCAAAAAAACGCGCATAGATCCCAATACGATCAGTGATCTGCGCCAGGGTTTCCCGCCTTCTCATCTTTCGTAGAAGCTTTCTCTTGTATTGGTCGAAATTCGGAGGGTTAAAAAGGTTCTTGCAACCCGAAATCAGGGTCAGGCCAAAAGCCACTTCCGGATACCGGGATTTGTATTTTACGGACTTGGAAAAAACTGGGAACTGTGACATTTTTCATCCTTTCAATTTTGCAATAAATATTACATAAAAATATATTTTACATTATTAATTATATAAACTGACAATGCAAAGGTAGCAATTCTTTTCCACACTGCATAGAATGTTTTTCTCCTTTAGATAAGAATTCCCAGGAAATGTTCAGAAAGTGAAAATATTACTCATATACCCCTATTGCCTTGAAGACAGGCTTCATTCGGAAGATGCAGGCGTTGTTCCCATAGGTCTTTATTACGTGGGTGCCCTGCTGAAGGAGAATAATTACGATGTTGAGATGTTGAATTGGCATGACATCAATAAGACCCCCGAAAAAATCAATGAGGCTATTACTAAAAAGAAACCGGATGTGATTGGCTTTTCCATCCTGCATGCAAACCGTTGGGGCGGCATAGAGATCGCTCGGATCGCCAGAGCGATTAGTAATAAAGTGAAAATTGTCTTTGGCGGGATTGGAGCGTCTTTTCTATGGGAACATTTCTTAAGACATTTCAAGGAGATCGATTTTATCGTTACTGGGGAAGGAGAATATAGTTTTCTGAATTTGGTAAGATGTATTGAACAGGAAAACTACAAGGATATTGAAAACATCAAAGGGATAGCTTTCAGGAAACAGGGCAACGTCGTAAGGACAGAGGATGCGCCGCTTACCAGGAACCTTGATAGACTACCCAATCCCGCGAAATATTTTGACTACCAGTATGTTTCCTCGACTCGCGGATGTCCCGGGAACTGCACCTTTTGTGGGTCGCCCCGGTTTTGGGGGCACAAGGTCAGGTTTCATTCGCCTGATTACTTTATCGAGCAACTGGAACTGCTCTCCAGGAAGGGCATCAGCTTCTTTTATTTTTCAGACGATACCTTTACGATCAAAAAGAATCGAGTAATAGAGATTTGCAAAAAAATACTGGAGAGAAACCTCAGGATCACATGGGTAGCTATCTCGCGTGTCAATATTGTGGACGAAGAGATCCTTTACTGGATGAGAAGGGCTGGCTGCATTCAAATCAGTTATGGGGTGGAGAGCGGTTCTGAAACAATCAGAAACCTACTGTGCAAAAACATCAAAACCAATCAAATCAAAAAGGCCTTTGCGCTCACTATTAGATACGGCATTTTAGCCCGGGCCTATTTTATTTATGGTTCTCCCGGAGAAAGCTGGGCCACCATAAAAGAGACCATGGACTTGATCCATGAGATTAAACCCCTGAGCATTATATTTTACATCCTTGACATCTTTCCAGGCACTGCACTTTACTCTGATCTTAATAAGAGGCCTGAGGTCACAGACGATATATGGTTAAACAGAATAGAGGATATCATGTATTTTGAAACCGATCCCAATTTGTCCCAGGAATTGATATTGGCATTTGGTGAAAAGCTAAGGGCGGACTATTACGAACATCTTGCTGACTTTGTAGATGGAATCGAACTTATAGACAAAGAGGAATTTTACCAAATGCATGCCGATTTCCTCTCAAGACTCGCAATGACCTTTACCCACGGCGACTATGCCAGGATTGAAGAAATTAAGGGAAAGGAAAATATTGCTGAGAGACTATATAAGAAGGCATTAAATTATCATCCGGATTATCGAGCCTACCTGGGGCTGGGTATCATCGCGCAAAAAAAAGGATCATATCAGGAATCAGTGAGAATACTCTCAGAAGGTATTGACTGCTTTCCGGATAGCGAACCATTGAACATATGCCTGGGCATAAGCTACTTGAACATAGGAGAATATAGAAAGGCGCTTTCAAGTTTTCTCAAGTTTCAGGATTCACGAGAAGCACCTTACTATATCGCCCAGTGCTATCACGCGCTGGGCGAGTTTGAAAAAGAGTCGGCAATACTCAAAAAATTGGATTCCCCTTAAAATGCAGCATCTCCTAAATTACCCCAACTTTTCCCTCTAAATCGCATCACAGCATACAAATCTGCTAAGAGTCAAAAATTTGACACTCTTATCTTCCCCGCTTGATTCAGCCTGCCTTTAACTTCAAAAACCTCTTGCCATAAAACGATAACCACCTGTATTTACAGCTAATTAATTCGCCACAACATTTCGGCATGATTCCTGCTATGAAAATACAAGAGAGCAGTGTTTTCTACTCATGATCATGAAAGATAACAACGACAATAACACGGATACGGAACGCCTGGATAACCATGCCTCCGGAACCGTGAGAAATCGAGTATACCTTGATTTCTATAATCTGAGGGAGATGCCCTTTGCAATAACTCCTGATCCCGCATTTCTTTTTCTCTCTAATACACATCAGAGCGTAATCGACAAGATCCTTCACGGCATAAGGAGCAGGATGGGGTTTATCCTTTTAACAGGCGAGGTTGGGACCGGTAAGACAACCGTTTGCCGTTCTATTCTGGACAGCCTGAACGGTGAGGCTGAGACGGCATACATAATTAATCCGTCTCTTTCTGGCAGAGAAATCATTTCTAATATCCTGGTTGACCTTGGAATTAAGTGCCCGACTAATTCATCAAAAAAAGACCTGATTGATAAGCTTAACCTATTCTTACTATCAACTGCGGGCACCAAGCCAGTAGTAATTATCATTGATGATGCCCAGACCATGCCATTGGATGCCATTGAAGATCTGCGTCTTTTATCTAATCTGGAGACAGACAAAGCCAAATTACTGCAAATGGTACTCGTTGGGCAGCCGGAGCTTCTGGGCTTCATCTCCGGCCCTCAAATGAGACAACTCAGACAGAGGGTCGCTATCCACTGCAACCTGGAATACATAACAAGGGAAGAGGTTGACAGGTACATTGCAAGAAGGCTCTTTATTGCGGGGGATAAGGGTCATATTCGGTTTACACCAAAAGCGATAAAGAAAATTTACAAAACTTCAAACGGAGTTCCCAGGCTGATAAACAAAATTTGTGATTATGCCCTTACTGCCGGGTACATAGCGGATGATTTTACCATTGGACCTGCATACGTAAAAAAAGCCCTGGAAGAGTTAGGGGACTTAGATCTAAAAGAAGATTTTGCCTCCGTTGGAAAGTCCTGGAGAAACAAGGTTATGAATAAAAGATTAGCGCTTGCCTCGGCAAGTGCCACGACTCTCCTTATAATACTTTTTTCGCTGAATTATCTCCTCGTCTTGCCAATGTGCAAATATGAAAAGAATATTGATCTCCGCTCTGCCCTTCCGAAAGAAACCGTTACAGTTAAAATCGAGTCCCCGAGTCAGGGATTTGATGAATCGATACCCAAAGAGACACCTTATACTGAAAACAGTGTTCCCTCTCCATTTGCATTGCAGTTAGGATCTTTTAAAAGCCTGGAAGGTGTAGTCAGAGCTGTTTCTTTTTACAAAGAGAGAGAGGTTGAGGCGCACTGGCACCAACTCGATCTGGGAGCAAAGGGTAAATGGTATCGACTGTTCACTGGCCAATTTGGCACAAAAGAAGAGGCGCAAAAATTTAAAGCAGATTATGGCCTGCTGAAGTCCATTGTTTTATTTGCGCCCTGGTCAGTGTTAGCAGGTCAAACCAATTCGAGTGAGGATCTTAATCACATAAGATCAATATTGCGAGATAACCAGTACGACAGCTATGACGAAAAGAGTGGAGACGGTAGTCACAGGGTCTTTACGGGAATCTTCATTAATCGAGAGCGAGCCGAAAAACTCGCACAAGAAATAAGTGATTTGGGCATTTTGGCAAGGGTCATCTCTCGGTAGACGGGTTTTCGGAGTTCATGTGTATTTATCCCATAACACTACGGCTTTTATTTTTTTGTTTATTTGGAGTCAGGCATGAGCTTGCTGAATGACGCCCTGAGGAAAAAAGACTGGGAGCTTGGGCAAATCAAAAAAGTCAATCTTTTAAAAGACAAGCCAAAGCCTCGGAATAGAGGCATGAGAAGGTTTTCTGTTCTTGTTATCTTCATAGTTTTATCAAGTGCCTTGGCTTTTTTGGGAGTCTGGTACGGATTTCTCAGCGCAGACCCTCCCTCTGAGGAACTGCAACTGGTAAACACCTATGTCTTTACAGAAGAAAAAGCACATAATAAGCCAGCAAGACCCCCAAAGCCACTGCAAATCCCGCTCAAGGAGGAACCAAAAGCACCGCCCATACTTGCCAGCACAATGGAACGGAAAGATCAAAAGATTGATAAAAAGACTTCTGAGAAAAATGAGACCTCAAAAAATCATCATATAAAGACAACGACGCCAACAAAAAAAGAGACATTAAAAGCAAAAGAAGAAAGGAACAATGAGCAGAGCCAGAATGTTCAAAAAGCAGTAGAAACACCCGCACCCTCTTCTCGCCGAACAGAGGACCTTTTCTATAAGAAGGCGGTCAGCTATCATCGCCAAAATAAGCTGGAAATGGCCATCCAGATGTATCTGGAGGTGCTGGCTGGAAATCCTGAACACCCTGATGCCCTCTTAAATCTTTCATCTGCCTACATACAGTCTTCAGCATTCTCAAAGGCCCGTCCCCTTCTTAAGAAATTGTGGAGTTCCGATCCTGGAAATCCACAGGTTTTATTGAATTTTGCTATTGTCGAAATTGGTTTAGGAAGACCCAATAAGGCCATAGATTACCTGGAAAGGTCAGAGGGTCTGACAGAGGAACCGCAATTTGAGATTTATTTCCACCGCGGTGTGGCCTTGAGCCACCTCGATGAGTTAGGCGAGGCTTTGACCTGGTACAAAAGAGCAGAGAAACTATCTGAAAACAACCCCCTTTTGCTTTTCAACATGGCAGTGGCCTATGACAAATTGGAAAGATATGATGAGGCCTTAAGATATTACGTGGCATTGCTGTACAATGCTGATGCACCGCTGTCTGTTAATGAGAAAAAAAAGGTTGAGGACAGAATTGGTGTCCTTAGAATATTTTTGGCGCGCCGGGAAAGTGGCCGCCAATGATCCATACTGACCCAAAAGGGGATCACTCGACCAAAAGGCATGTAAAATGAAAAAGCGTATCGGAGATATACTTATAGAAATGGGCTTTATTGACAAGGTCCAGCTTGAAATGGCATTGTCTGAAACAAAAAAGACCGGCGCAATGTTAGGGGACATCCTTTTAAGGTTGGACTGGGTAACCGAAGAGCAACTCCAGATGGCTATAGGTGTTCAGAGCGGAGCCCAGATACTGGATGCCGAATCCGTAAAAGTCGATTACGAACTGATTACTAAAATACCACAGAAATTTGTTAGCAGTCATGGACTCTTTCCATTTGAAAAAGAAGGGGGAGTCCTTAAAGCGGCAACCGCAAATCCTTTTGATGTTATAGCAAAAGATGAATTGTCCCGGATGACCGGATGCAAGGTTGAAACCTTTATCGCTTCCAAGGAATGGGTTTCAAAGGCCATTGAACTTTACTACAAGACTGC
>JAKLQB010000230.1 GCA_022013615.1 Desulfobacterales bacterium
AATTTTTCAATGGGAAGTGAGGGGGCCTTAGGCATGGATTTGAAGTCTAAGCTTTGTGGAATGAGGGATGCCCCCCTCGTTTTCGACTTTATCGCTGGCTTGGGAGGTCGGGAGATAAATGTGAAGACGGTTCGCAGGATTGTAGAAAAGGCAGAGGAGATGCTGAATAAAGGCATTCCCTTGTCGGAATCCTACTGGGTGGACCTTAATCCGGCCATTTTGCCATAATGCAGAAATCGTCAAATAGTTGAGTAGTTGAGTAGTTGAGTTGTAAGTTCTGAATAAGCTTGAGAAGATATTGGGGGCATGCGGGCCTTTAAAAAAGAACGGAGAAATAGGACTATGAACGGCGAACGAAGTGCAAATAGGGAAGCGCTTTTTGTTTCGGGTCACAGGGCATGCCATGGTTGTGGTTTGGCTTTGGCAGTCCGGCATATTCTGAAGGCGACCGGTCCGGATGTGATTGTTGTGACGCCGACAGGTTGCCTGGAGACCTTTTCCTCACCATACGGGTACTCGCCGTGGAGGGTTCCCTGGATACACCATCTTTTTGAGAATGCACCTGCAGTAGCAAGTGGTATTGCGGCAGCCCTTTCTGCTCAAAAAAGAAACAACGTCAGGGTGGTGGTAATCGGCGGAGATGGATCAACCTTTGACATTGGTTTTGGCGCTTTATCGGGTATGCTTGAAAGGGGTGATGATGTCCTTTACATTTGTACGGACAATGGCGCTTACATGAATACAGGAGGACAAAGGAGTGGGGCAACTCCGACATACTCATCCACGACCACCCACCCTGCTGGCAGGAAATCCATGGGGAAACCCCAGTTAAAAAAGGATCTCCCCACCATAGTCGCCGATCACGGTGCTCCATACGTGGCCACAGCATCTGTGGCCTATCTTAAGGATCTGCGTAAGAAGGTCGAAAAGGCAATGACATATCACGGGCCACGCTATATTCAGATCGATACACCATGTCCTTCAGGGTGGGGTTTTTCTTCAGAACTTGCCTTAGAGATTGGGCGCCTGGGGGTCAATTGCGGGCTCGTTCCTCTTTTTGAGATGGAAAATGGTAATATAACACGGGTCCGTAAGATCAAAAAAAAGCTGCCAGTTGCCGAATATCTAAAAGCACAATCGCGTTTCAAGCATTTGCTCAAAGAAGATGGCAGCGACTATCTAAAGGAACTTCAGGAGATAGCGGATCAAAATATAGCGAAATATGCGATGATTTACACCGCCGATCCGTAGCTACTTTGTAATATGTAGACCTTGTTATTTGATCTAAGAGCTGTGTCAGAACAACTTCTTAACCACTTAACGAGGTCTATACTAAGGAGGAAAAGAAAATGATCAAAGTCAACGAATACTTGGAAGGCAGGGTAAAAAGTCTGGGTTTTGAAACAGATGATGTTCCATACACGGCTGGGGTACTCTTACCAGGAGAATATTCCTTTGACACGGAAAAAGAGGAGCACCTTACAGTGACCGTAGGGGAGTTTGAGCTTCGTCCACCGGGTTCGGATTGGAAGATAGCGAAGATTGGTGATACAGTGGTGATCCCGGCCAAATCGAAATTCGATTTGAAGGTGTCAAAGCCAGCCTCATATGTGTGCGCATACAAGTAATAAAATCGCCTTGCGATTTTATATAACATGGAGGACTTCCAATGAGCAAAAGCAAAGTATCAATCGTTAAGACAAATCCCAAGCCTGAGTATCCTGAAATTAGGGAGACCGTGCAGCAGGCCCTTGATCTGATCGGTGGTATAAAGGACATCATCAAACCCGGGCATTTAGTTCTAATCAACCCGAGCTGGGTAGCGCCCCCGGTAGAGAGGGAAGCAGGCTGCATCACTATTCCGGAGATACCGCGCGCCCTTGCCGATATAGTAAAAGAGCTTGGTGCTCGTCCTGTAATTGCGGAATCCTCTGCTGTGGGTGTAGATTGTGAGAAGGTCATCGAGGAGTCCGGCTACCAGGAGCTTAGGGACATGGGCTATGATGTGATCAATCTAAAAAAAACACCCCATGTTGACCTTCCTGTAGAAAATGGCAAAATATTTGAGACCGTCCAGTGCTGGGAACTGGTACAGGAGGCAGATGTAGTAATCAGTGTGCCCAAGCTCAAAACACACGATCAGACAGAAATGACCTGCTCCATCAAAAAGCTCAAGGGTCTGCTCACGGACGAAGGCAAAAAGGGCATGCACCAAGAGGGCCTTTTCGATGGAGTTGTGGACCTGTTGTCTGCGGTAAAACCCCGCCTAACCGTGGTGGACGCCATCATCTGTCAGGAGGGTGTAGGTCCTGTCTTTGGAAAACCAGTGGAGATGAATCTCATTTTAGCGGGAAAAGACCTTGTGGCTGTGGATTCTACCTGTGCTCAACTTATTGGATATGAACCCGAGGATATATTATTGACAGTAAATGCAGCGGCCCGGAGATTGGGAGTGATGAACCCGGATCAGATCGAGGTCGTAGGAGAGCCCTTAGATGGGGTCAAACGCCGTTTTCTCCGCTCCACTGAGGATAGTCCTGTAAAGGATGTGGAGGGTTTCCAGCTCATACATGGGGAAGCCGCCTGTACAGGCTGTCGCAATACAGTCATGAGCGCACTTATTGACATGCGAAATGCTGACCAGTTGATGCATCTGCCGGGAGTAACCGTGTTGACCGGTGGGGCTCTCGTTCCGGAAGGTGTGCCAGTAGAGGACGTTGTGACCATAGGTAAGTGTACGTCTAAAGAAGACCGGAACGAACGTTACGTCAAGGGTTGTCCGCCAAATAATTCCGCTGTTGTCAAGGCGATTATCGGTGACAGGGCCGAGGTAAAGCGGATGTATGCCGAAGAGGGCCTGGATAAGACAGGATAAGCTATTGAGTTAATCCTGTTATCCTGTCAAGAATGTCTGAACAGTTAAAAAAGGAGATAATTATGGATGCAATTTTCAATTACATGGAGAAATACGATTATGAGAATCTATTTCTTTGCCAGGACAAGGCCCTTGATTTTAAGGCCATTATTGCCATTCACGACACAACTCTTGGGCCTGCCACGGGCGGTTGCCGCATGTGGGAGTATGACAGTGAGATGGAAGCCATTGAAGATGCCTTGCGACTGGCCCGTGGAATGACCTATAAGTACGCTGCGGCCGGAGTGAATCTGGGGGGTGGGAAGGCCGTTATCATAGGGGATCCGAAGCGCAAGGACCGGGAACCCGTTTTTCGGGCCCTGGGAAAATTCATCAATCGCCTTGGTGGCAAATACATCACAGGAGAGGATGTGGGAACCACGTTGAAAGATATGGAATACATCCGCATGGAGACAGAACACGTCGTTACCCTTCCAACTTATCTTGGTGGAGCCGGAGACATTGCTCCCATGACGGCCTTTGGGACTATTCGGGCCATGCAGGCATGTTGTAATCGTGTCTACGGATCCGACAGTCTGGAAGGGAAGAGAGTAACCGTGCAGGGTCTGGGAGCCGTGGGACACAACGTAGTCGAGCAGCTTCACGCGCTCGGGACAAAAATATTTGTGACCGATATTGATTCGGAAAAAGTAGATGCAATGGTTTCCAGGTATGGTGTGGAAAAAGTAGACATTGATGCTATATACGATGTGGACTGCGACATATTCTGCCCGTGTGCCCTGGGCGCTATAATAAGCGATGACACCCTGAACCGGCTAAAATGCAAAATTATTTGCGGCAGCGCCAATAATCAGCTTAAAGAAGAACGCCATGGTGACCTCCTGGAGAAAAAGGGAATGGTTTACGCTCCTGACTACATTACAAATGCCGGAGGGACCATCTACGATACAGACAGACTGGGAGTGGGTGGTGTAAGCCACGAGCGCGGCAAGGAAAAGGTGTCCCGCATCTATGATAACATGAACCGGGTATTCGAAATTGCTGATCGGGATAAGATCCCGACTTATCTGGCGGCTGACCGCATGGCTGAGGAAAGAATAAAGCAAATTGCTGAAGTCAAGAAATATAGAGATGATTTGAGACCATAGCAACTAATCTCACTTGGGAATTTCGTATATAACGCCATGAAAACCAAAACAGAAAAGGAAATCTTGCTGGTGGCACTTGGAGGTAATGCCCTTATCCGTAAGGGACAGGTGGGCACTATTGAAGAGCAGTTTCAAAACCTCAAAATGTCCATTCGGCAGATTGCCCGGCTTTCTGAGGAGTACAAAATCATCATCACTCACGGAAACGGTCCCCAGGTGGGAAATCTGCTACTGCAGCAGGAATCTTGCAATGCGGTTCCAAAATTACCCCTTGAGATCCTGGTAGCCCAAACTCAAGGCCAAATCGGTTACATGATCGAGTCGACCCTTGACAGCGAATTGAGAAAGATGGGGGTTATATCCCAGAAATCTTTGGTGAACCTTATCACTTATGTAGTCGTGGATGAAAATGATCCGGCCTTTCAAAACCCATCGAAACCAGTTGGCCCTGTCTACACAGAGGCAAAAGCGGCAACCCTGCCTTACCTGACCCGAAAAACCGAAAAAGGATACCGGCGAGTTGTGGCTTCTCCCCAGCCCGTCACCATCATAGAAAAACACGAAATAGTTAAACTTATCGAAATGGACTTTATCGTCATCTGCTGTGGAGGAGGAGGAATTCCTGTAATCAAGAAGGGACGTACTTTCACAGGCGTGAATGCCGTTATTGACAAGGATCTGGCCAGCGCTAAGTTAGCAGAAGAAGTGGGAGTGGATATCTTGCTCATAGCAAGTGATGTTGATGGGGCCATTCTTCGTTACGGAGAGCCGGATCAGGAACTTCTCCGCATAGTGACCCTTGATGAAATCACCAGGTACCTCGCAGAAGGGCACTTTTCGCCCGGTTCCATGGGACCCAAGATAGAAGCTGCCATTCAGTTTATCCAGGGCAATGGAAAAAGGGCCTTAATCACCTCCATTGAAACTATTGAAGAATCTATCGCAGGAAAGGCTGGCACTGAGATCGTGAAATAGAAAGCTTAAGGTAACGTTTACAGATTAGCTTATTAGTTGATTTTCATAGGGAATTATTGCACTAACAACGAAGATACTCGATACTTGATACTCGATAGGCCAAGAGAATATCAATCCCGGCAAGGCGGAAGCCAGTTTCAAATTTCCAGTTTCAAGTATAGAGGGAAGGAGGAGTAACAATGGATCAGCAGTATTACATAAAATTGGAAGACGAATTAGGTGCCCACAATTATAATCCTCTGGATGTGGTTTTGCACCGCGGTGAGGGGGTTTGGGTCTGGGACGTGGAAGGCAACAAGTATCTGGACTGCCTGGCAGCCTATTCGGCAGTGAATCAGGGCCACTGCCATCCGGTGATAATGCGCACTTTGATAGAACAGGCCCAGAGACTTACCCTCACCTCCCGGGCCTTCCGCAATGATCAGTTGGCCCTTTTTTATCAGGAAATCTGCAAGTTGACCAATTCTCACAAGGTCCTTCCGATGAACAGCGGGGCTGAGGCAGTGGAGACCGTTATCAAGGCCGTTCGCAAGTGGGGATACAAGGTCAAAGGGGTCCCGCAGGATAAGGCTGAAGTAATCGTCTGTGAAAACAATTTCCACGGCAGGACGATCACCATTGTCAGCTTCAGCACAGATGAAGGTTCACGAAGTGGCTTCGGCCCCTTTACGCCCGGATTCAAGATAATCCCATTTGGCAACGCCGGTGCCCTGGAAGAGGCCATTACGCCTAATACCGTCGCCTTCCTGGTTGAACCTATCCAGGGAGAGGCCGGGGTGATCATCCCGCCTGCAGGATATCTAAGAGAAGTCAAAACCATTTGTGAGAAAAATAATGTGGTTCTCATCCTGGACGAGATTCAGACCGGACTGGGCAGGACAGGCAAGCTATTAGCCGAACAACATGACGGCATTGAGGCAGACCTGACGCTCATTGGCAAGGCCCTTTCCGGCGGATACTATCCCATCTCGGCTGTCCTATCCAGCAAGGAAGTCCTGGGTGTATTGCGCCCCGGCGAACATGGCAGTACCTTTGGGGGTAACCCCTTAGCCTGCGCCGTTGCCAGGACGGCCATTAAGGTCATAGTTGACGAGAACATGGTCGAGAATTCCGCGGCCATGGGCGAATATTTCCTGTCCGGGTTGTCAAATATCAAGAGCCCTCATATTAAGGAGGTCAGGGGCAGGGGCCTCTTTATTGCTGTCGAGATGGTCCCGGAAGCCGGCGGAGCACGCTGGTACTGTGAGAAGTTGATTACGCACGGATTGCTCTGCAAGGAAACCCACGAAAACACTATCCGTTTCGCGCCGCCGCTTATTATCACAAAAGAGGAGATTGATTGGGCCCTGGAGAGAATTGAAACGGTTCTGACTGCGTAGTATATGAAGTATCACTAATTGTCTCTCACAGAGCACACAGGGCACAGAGGGCATAAGCGCTAAGTTGTTTTTGCCCAGGAGGGGATTGAAAAAAATGAACATCGAACGTTGAATGGGAAAAGATGAAGAAACAGACATATGATCTGGAAGAAAGGCTGCTCGAGT
>JAKLQB010000231.1 GCA_022013615.1 Desulfobacterales bacterium
GAAAGGGGGGATTTTTCAGTTAGTATAACGGATTTTATTAACCACAACCTTAGGAGGAAAACTATGAATAGAAAAAAATTTTTGATGTGGACGTCCGTGTTACTCCTGTTAAGCGTCATGTCACTGGCCTGGGCCCAATCCCAGTCTTCTGACCTGACCACAGCCCAGATGCCGGAGAAAATGAAAAAGGCAATCAACAAGAGTCTGGAGACAGATGCATTCGCCCAGAAGACCAAAGCCGTCATCAAGCCGGGCGAGAGGCCTGGCTATCTGGGCATTCCGGGAGCAACGAAACCCAACCTCATTGTCGGGCTGCTTTGGGCGGTCTGGGTGGGCTGGATCTTTTCCACGGTGGGCGCCTTTGGCGGTATCATGGCGGGGGTCGGTCACATCACGATTTTTGGCCTCGGGGACTATGCCAAAGGTTTTGGCAAGGACAATCCGGTCAACAAATTGCTAACCGATTCCATCCGCGTCTCCAACCAGTGGCTGGTGGGTTTAAGCGGCGTTATTTCTTCTTTTAACTACTACCGCATGGGCCGTCTTGTAGCGCCCCTGGGCATCTGCCTGGCCATCGGTGGCGTAGGCGGGTCCTGGCTGATACCGGATCTGACCGCAGGTAAGATTTCACTGCGGTCCTATCTCGGGTACTTCGGCATCGTCGTCTTCATCATAGGCATCTTCCTTATCTATGAGCTGACCCCTAAGGGGGCAGCCAGGAAAAAAGAAGCCAAGCAAGCCGCGGCTGCATTCGAGAAGGCGGTCAAGGAAAAAACAGACACCGCAGACCAGGGCGTCAAGGTCATCGCGGGCTCACCAACCTTCATGTGGATCGCTGTGGGCGTGGTAATCGCCTCCGCCCTGTGGATAAATCTGGTGCAAGGTTTCACATGGGTGGCCTACCTCCTGGTCTTAATCGGCTGGGTCCTCACCTTTTTCATTGGGACCATCCGCTTTACATTTTTTGGAGTCGATTTTAAGTTTAAGGCATGGATCCCCATGGTGGGCGGCATCTTCATCGCCGCTATCGCCTCTTTCATTGGGGTGGGCGGTGGTTTTCTCTACGTGCCCTTTCTGACCTCGGTGGCCGGGCTTCCCATGTTCCTGGTGGCGGGCACCTCAGCGCTTTGCGTCTTGATAGGCATGGTCGTCTCCGTTTTCTCCTATATGGTTGGCAAGGGCGTTATCGTCTCCTGGGGCCTGATCGGTGCTGAGCTGATCGGCATCTTTATCGGATCCATGATCGGACCACGCACTTCCAAATATATCCCCGATCGGGTGCTCAAGATCATCTTCATTGTATTGGCATTTTATGTTGGCCTGAGGTATACATCCAAGGGCTTCCTGGGTTACTCTCTTGTTCCTCCATTTTAAACCGATCCATAACCCCCGGTCCCTGGTGGGACTGGGGATTTTATACCCTTTTGAAGAGCAATGTATTACATCGACTGGTTGCTATATAAGGCCGACTCTTTCCTGATTGCACCCTACCGCTGGATAGAGTATCCCATCATGGGTTGGTGGGTGGGAACCTTTATTCTGGCCTTATGGGCGAGTATTCTTGGGGAATTGACACTGGCAGTGGCCTACCGGATCAACCGGTCTGCGGTAAGGGAGAGACTGGACGAGACATCCATGTATCACCAGCGGTCTATTAACGCCCTTAAAAGCGGAGATAAGAAATCCTATAAGGCCATCAACAGGTTGGCTAACGAGGCTTTTGGCAAGTCCTTTTTCCTGATGATGGCCATGGGGATGTCATCACTCTGGCCTGCCTTTTTGGCCGCGGCCTGGCTTCAAAAACGTTTCGGCGATATCCGTTTTCCCTTTCCCTTTGTGGGTGAAGGCCTCAACTTCGTGCCTTATTTTATTGTCTGCTATATCTTGGCACGCATTGTGGTAGGAAAGCTAAAAAAAGAGATCAAAACAGCAGGCAAACAGCTTAAAAATAAGCGGGGTCTGGCATAAGCTATTGTTAAGTATTTGAGCCTTTAGTTTTGAATCAGGGTCTCTCGACTCTCCCTATCAACAATTTATTTCCACCTCTAACCCTTGTAATGGAGTACTATGTGGTCTCTTTTTATAACTTGATTGCCGACTATGAGGTGGCCGCTCATGTATTTCCCGACTTCAGGAGTCGATGTTTTTCCCCTAATCCCCTTTGTTGTTGCTTTTGTGGTCTCCTTTTTCACGTCAATGGGGGGTGTGTCCGGCGCCTTTCTGCTACTCCCTTTTCAGGTCAGCATGCTCGGATTCACCAGTCCTGCGGTTAGTCCCACAAATCTTGTCTACAATATTGTTGCCATACCAAGCGGTATATACAGATACATCAGAGAGGGAAGAATGGCGTGGCCTCTTGCCTGGGTAATCATTGCGGGCGACGTGCCCGGTGTATTTATAGGAGCCATCTTCAGGATTAAATATCTTCCGGACCCAAAACATTTCAAGCTTTTTGTGGGGTGCGTTCTCCTTTTTATTGCGATAAGACTGCTCTATGATTTGACTCCAAAGGCTCGTGCACAGAAAGCAAAAACCATCGCGTTGGAGGAAAAGTTCAAGGAGAGATCAAACCAAATACACAGGCAGCGAAAAACCAGTTCAGGAGGCGATACGGTAATCCGGACGGTCAAATTTTCACTCACCAGATACACATATGAGTTTTATGGTGAAACCTTTTCGTTTAACACCATCGCCCTATTTGTTCTCTCTTTTGCGGTAGGGATTATCGGAGGCACGTATGGTATAGGCGGAGGTGCTATTATTGCCCCTTTCCTGATAGCGGTTTTTGGGCTTCCGGTTTATACCATTGCAGGCGCTGCACTGCTGGGAACCTTCTTGACTTCAATCGCGGGGGTGGTTTTTTACACCATAATAGCTCCCATTTATGCTCATACCGGATTGGCAATCGCTCCTGACTGGATGCTCGGGGCCCTTTTCGGTGCGGGAGGCTTCTTTGGTATGTATTGTGGTGCAAGGGTACAGAAGTACATACCTGCCAAAAGAATAAAGCTCATACTTGGTCTTGTAATTCTATTCCTTTCCCTAAAATACGTTAGCAATATTTTTTAGTCTTCTTGCAAAATATGTTTGCCCACTATATATCTTCTGAGAACCCGCCACACACTCAAATATTGAATCAATTACATCAAGGTCCTTTGTGCAAGTTTAAAGGCAAATAGTAGAAGTACTAGGCCAAAGATCCGGCGAACAGTACGCCCCTTCAGCTTTTCCGCCATAATCCTTGAACCCAACTGTCCGCCTGCAAATGAAAATACTGCCGCCGTGAGTATAAACTTCCAGTCTGTATCGGCAAGGTAGATGTGGGTGATAAAACCACTGAATGAAGAAAAAACCACGATAAAGATGCAGGTCGCAGCGGCAGTCTTGGTGGGTACTTTCAGGACATAAATCAAAAGAGGCACAATAAAGACCCCTCCTCCAATACCAAATAGCCCTGCCATAACGCCTA
>JAKLQB010000232.1 GCA_022013615.1 Desulfobacterales bacterium
ACAAGGAGTTTTCATACGGACGTTAGTACCCAAACTGGTGAAAGGTTTATAATCATCACCCTGACAGAAGATTTGGAGAGCAGGTTTTACTAAAAAATAACAGCGACATTGTTCGTCTGATTAGCATATAGCGTATTTTCCCGTTTGGGAAACAAGACCGGGGATCACGAAGGGAAAACGGTATGTCAAAATTGCTTTAGACCAACGTTTCCCCCTTCCCATGCTTGCACAGTGTCATATTTAAGGGCTTTCGGTACGCTCAAAGGGAAGCCAAACAGTGAAAGAAGAGCCCTTACCGAGCTCGCTTTCAACCTCGATACGACCGTGATAAAAATCCACAATACTTTTCACAATGCTCAACCCAAGCCCTGTCCCGGTAATGGACCTTGTCTCCACTCTTTTTTCACGAAAAAATTCGGAGAAGAGGCGGTTTTGACCCTCTTTACTTATGCCGATTCCCGTATCGGCGACAGATACCCCGACATAGGGTCCGTCCTGTTCCGCGGTAATCAGCACACTGCCACCCTCCTTGTTGTATTTGATAGCATTACTCACCAAGTTGTTAAACAGTCGTATCAATTCTTCGCGGTCAGCATGGACAGAAGGTAACTCGTCAGGGACTTGTACTTCAAGGCGGATCTGGTTCTGGTTGGCAAGTGGCTGCATGAGTTCCCCGACCTCTTTCAGAACAATGTGGATGCTTTGGGCCGTTATTTCGCGTCGTACTGACCCTGCTTCCATGTGCGCCACGTTTAGTAAATCACCGACCAGATCCACTAACGCCCTTATGCGCTGTTTTGATCGCTTAATGAATTCACGTTGTTTTTCCCTGTCTTGCACGTACCCCTCGCCTATCACTGACAGGTAACCGTCTACGGCCGAAAGGGGAGTACGCAGTTCATGGGCTACCATATTCATAAATTGTGCTTTCACCTGCTCAACACGTTTAACCTCGGTAATGTCTCGCAGAACCGTGACTGTGCCCAGGAATTGTCTAGAAGCTACATCCACAACGGGGGCTACGTTAGCAAGCACCCATGTTTCTTCCGGTTTAGAGCTGAGTTTGACCTCGTTTGACAAACGCTTTTGCTGCTTTGAGACCTTGGAGATCATCTCCACCAAATCCCCACACTCCAACACCTCACTCACCGGTAAAGGTATCCGGACAGATTGGACAGGGGAGAGGATCTTGAGAGATGCAGGATTATATAGTACCAACACTTGTTCTGCATTGCATACCATCACCCCGTCAGCCATGCAGTCAATGACTGTACGGAACTGGCTCTTTTCGGTTACCAGTTCAAGCATGCGCTGGCGACGCTCGGCCTCAAGACGATTCCGCTCGCGAATCAGACGCACCCGCTCCAGGGCCCGATCCACCAAACGCAAGAGTTCGTCCGGGGCAAAGGGTTTGGCGATGAAATCATAAGCCCCGCGTTTGGTGGCTTCGACCGCAGCTTCTATCGTGGCATAGGCCGTTATCATAACAAACACAGTTTCCGGCGCTATCTCTTTAGCCTGGAGAAGAAACTCAAAACCACTGATGCCTGGCATCCGCAAGTCAACCAGTACCAGGTCCACATCCGGTTGCTGGCGCAGTATTTCCAGTCCCCTTTCGCCCCGCTCGGCCTGTAGGACTCTGTGGCCTTGAGATCGAAGCACACGATCGCACCCACGTCGAATACCTGCTTCGTCATCGACCACAAGGATTTTGTGGCTTTCGGCTTGGTTCAGTTTGTTTGCACGATCATCAGTCATCATAAACACCTTTATTTGTAAAAGAAAAACAGCATATGCGCTCACAAAATCAGCAGGCCCGAAGTACACTCCGGTATAATGTGTCTTACTCTTGTCTCATGGATCGGACCGGCGACTCCGTGTCATCCTGTATTATTATCAAGCAGGGTATCTGGCACGGGCAATGTAAAAATGATGTCTATCCACTCATTATACACGCCTTCCGCATGGATGTCTCCACCATGGCGGCGAATGATTTCACGTGTGATAAACAATCCCAATCCGGTTCCCGTCTTCTGTTCCGAGTCTGCCGGTGGTTGGAGGCGGGAGAATTTTTTGAACAAATTATCTATTTGATCGGGTGGGACACCCGGACCGTCATTCCAGACGTGGAGATCGGCTTTCCCGTTGCCCCATTGCCCCGATAGCCGCACAACACCATCTTTCCGGCCATATTTGGCCGCATTGCCCAGCAGGTTTTCGTATACAATCTGGAGAAGCGAAGGATCGGCCTGAACGAACAGGTCATCCTGGAACTCAACCTGCACCCGTATTCTTCTTGCATCAAGCCGTCCCCGAAAATTGCTCAGCACAGGACGAATCACGTCCGATTCTATATGCACAGGCCGAGCACGCACCTGTAGTTCGCCTTTTTCTATTCGGGAAAGATTGAGATAGTTAAGTATCATCTCTTCGGCCCTGTTTATTGCCTGCGCTACGTCGTCGAGGGCCTCTTTTTGATCTTCGCTGATTTTGCCAATATATCCGTCATGCACGGCAAGCAGATTGATTTTCATCGCTGCAACCTGGTTCTTTAGCTCATGTGTTATAAATTCCAGGGCATCAAGGTAATTCTGCACCCACTGTTTTAGTTCTGTTGCCGTGTGCTGGAGATCATCGCGGCTGCTTTTCAACTGTTCGTTGCGCTCCTTTAGCGAACCGACCATCTGGTTAAACGCGCTTGTAAGGCGGTTAATCTCGTCTCGTTCCGCTCCCGGTGTATGGGGTAGCTGATAGTCAAGATTGCCGCGCGAAACCTCGGCTGCGCCGGCTGTCAGTTGGGTCAGGGGCCGGGCCAACCGAGCAGCCAACCAAAAAGAAAGAAAAACAGTACATATAAACGCAAGAACGGCAACCACAATGAATAGGGTCATGGCCTGTCTGCGCATATCGTCATAACGTTTTTTCAATACACCTACGTATAACATGCCGACTATTTCGTCTTCTATGTTTCGTAAGGGTTCGTATGCAGAAATGTACCAGCTGTCAACCACAAAGGCGGGGCCTGTCCATGTCTTCCCTTCACCCAGAACCTTATCATAGACTTCCGCGGAGACACGTGTGCCTATAGCCCGTTTCCCGTCCGGGCCTATTACATTCGTCGTAATACGCACATCACCCTGGAATATGGTGACGGTGCCTAAGTTCTTTCCGCCATAGGTCGCGACCGTAAAGACATTTTCTCGCACGAAATCCACGAAGTCGAAATTCTGGTTAATCACAGTCCCCAAACGGACAATGCCCGTTACTTGCTTGCTTTCATTTATTATTGGTGCAGCGGCCTCAAGCACCATTGCTTCGGCGATTTCTTGTGGCCCTCCGGGTTTTGCATGTGGTGTAGGCAGCACGCGAATCCGCGTGCGCTCTGCCAATACACCGTTCTTTGTGGTCAAGGCTTGTAAGGGGAGAAGCGAAAGGCCGGCTGCCGGTTTGTGTTCAAGAAGCACACGTGTAATGACGGGGCTGTTAGACGCCTGAGCACCCTTGTTATCACCATAGGCAGTCGCCACGATAATGCCGCGGCCGTCCAAGACATGCAGGAAATCATACCCGCACTTAACACGGAGATCATTCAGAACACCGGGGTCAACCGCCCGATTGGAGGATAACTTCTCGGCTATATCCCCCTCTGCCATCACCATGCATGCCTTTAGGGCCTCGTCCAGACGTCGCTCCCACATGGCACGAGCGGTTTTCAGTCCTAATACAACCCGGCGCTCCGCTTCCCGGATGACCATCCGGTTGATGAGGAAGCTTCCGGCCACTATCGTAAGAGCACCGGAAAGCACGACTACGCCGACAAAGGCGCCAAGCAACCTTGTACGTAAAGGCAGGTCCATACTATCTCCCTTGGTCGTATCCCAAAAGAAAACTGGATTATTTAACAAATCCTGGGCAAAAGTTCCCCCCTGGGTAAAAAAACTATTCTCCTGGTGCCAATGAAGGTCTCAAGTAAAACCCGGGGTCTATTCCGGCTAATAACTTCTCCAATAATAGCCGCGTCCTTTCCCAAAGGATCGTCTCTCATCACTTCCAGTACCGAATGAGCGTCCTCTCCGGCCACAAAGGCTATCAATTTCCCCTCACAGGCTATATGCAGGGGGTCCAGCCCCAGCATTTCACAGGCAGCCCTCACTTCGTCTTTGATAGGAATAGCCTTTTCTTCGATCACCATCTCCACTCCGGACTGTAAAGCAATCTCATTAAGTGCAGTGACGACACCTCCCCTGGTAGGGTCTCTCAACACATGGATGTTTTTACTTTCTTTAGTCATACGCGAGACAAGATTATTCAATGGGGCACAGTCACTTAAAAGATTACTCTCAAATTGGAAACCCTCCCTTTGAGAAAGCACAGCGATCCCATGATCGCCAACAGTCCCACTCAAGATGATCCTATCCCCCACCCTGGCATTACCGCCCGAAATATCCAGATCACCATCAATACTTCCTATCCCGGCGGTATTAATAAAAAGCCGGTCTAATGAACCTCTTTCCACCACCTTGGTATCCCCGGTGACGATCTGCACCCCTGTCTGCCTGGCCACCCTTTCCATAGACTTGATCACTTTTTTCAGGGTATTTAATGAAAACCCCTCCTCAATTATCAAAGACACACTCATATATAAGGGCTCGGCCCCTACCATAGCCAGGTCATTTATTGTTCCACAAACGGCCAGTTTCCCGATATCCCCCCCGGGAAAGAACAGCGGTTTCACCACATATGAGTCAGTGGAAAAGGCCAGTCTTTTGCTCTTCAAATAAAGGCGGGCCGCATCATCCAATTCCTTTAATACGGGATTATCAAAGGTGGGAAGTAATAACTCCTTGATTAACCGGTAAGAGAGCTCGCCGCCGCCACCATGAGCAAGTAATACCTCATCAGGACCTTTCATATTTCTTTCCTTCCATAATGGTAATAGGCGGCACAACTTCCCTCCAGAGATACCATACAAGGCCCTATTGGATGGTCAGGATGACAACCCTTGCCAAAGACTTTACAGTCTGTAGGTTTCTTTATGCCCCTCAATATCTGGCCGCAGATACAATCTGGATGTTCATAATCTTTTCCTTCCGGGATATCAAAATGATCTTCTACATCGAACATCTTATACTTATGTGTCAACCTTAAGCCGCTCCCGGGAATGATTCCCATACCCCTCCAATTCGCATCACATCTCTCAAAAACCTCATCCATCAAATCAAGGGCAACCGCATTCCCCCCTTCAGAAACCCCTCTTTTGTATTGAATCATAACCTGACTCTCACCATCTTCTTGCTGGGAGACTAACATGAGTATTGCCTGCAGAACATCCGTGGGCTCAAAACCGGCGATTACGCATGGTATTCTATAATCTCGAGTTATAAACCGGTAGGGATTCGAGCCGATGATGGTGCTTACATGGCCGGGACAGATAAAACCTTGCAGGTTTATTTCTCCCATATCTAACAAAGCCTTCATGGCGGGGGGAATCAGTTTGTGGAGACACAAAATGAAGAAGTTTGAAAGGTGCATCTTAAGGGCCGAAGATACGGCACAGGCAATGGTAGGGGCGGTAGTCTCAAAGCCAATGGCCAGAAGAACCACCTTCTTTTGGGGATTCTTCCTGGCAATCTCAACGGCGTCCAGCGAAGAGTAAATGACCCTGATATCACTTCCTTTTGCCCTCTCCTTTTCCAGGCTTGATAAACAGCCGGGAACCTTAAGCATGTCCCCAAAAGTAGCCAGGATCACCCCATCCGTTTTTGCTATGCTGATAGCCTTATCCACATCCTGCGTTGAGGTAACACAGACGGGGCAGCCAGGGCCTGAGATCAGGTTTATCTTGTCTTTGAGAAGTTCTTTGATACCACTTTTGAATATGGTAACAGTATGTGTTCCACAGACCTCCATGAAATTGAGCTTCTGTGAATTGAAGGCCTGGATCTTACTCACCAATGCCTCGGCCAGGCTTCTATCCCTGAACTCGTCAAGATATCTCACTTATCTCCTCCAGTAACCTCAGGGACTCATTGGCCGCATCTTCATCAATTTTTTTGATGGCAAAACCGGCGTGCAGAAGTACGTAATCTCCTACCCGGACATCGGGTGTGAGATAGAGTTCGATTTCCTTGCTTAAACCACCGATTTCGATCAGCCCTCTACTATCTTTAATTTCAACTACCTTCACTGGAATAGCCACGCACATCCTAAAAGCTCCTTGCCGCAATCACAGCCTGGCCTAATGAAATCCCACCGTCATTGGAAGGAACCCTCTGATGAAAGAAAGGTTCAAACTGGTTTTCTCTTAAAACATGCAGGATTTCTCTGAGCAACAATCTATTCTGAAATACTCCACCGCTTAAGGCAACTTTATTCAACCCATCTTTCTCCCTTATTTTTTCGCAGACACCCAGGGTGAAACTGGCCACTGTCTGATGAAACTTGGAAGAGATAGTTGGGGTTGGCACTTCTTTTTGCAAATCCTCAATAATTTCCCTTATGATCTCCCATGTGTCCACACACAGCCGGTCATCTTCCTCTAAGAAATTCCACCTATAACAATCCTTGATCTCTTCCCCGGCTGCCATCTCCAGTTCAATGCCCGCCTGGCCCTCGTAACTGATGGAATCCCTTACCCCTATTAATGATGAAACTGCGTCGAAGAGCCTGCCACAACTTGAGGTTAACGGAGAGTTGAACTTCCTTTTTAATTGTTCAATGATAATCATTACTTCTTTTTTATCCAACCGGGCGAGAAATTCCAAATCTAAATGGAGGCATTCCTCCCCCAGGAGGCAGTAGAGAAAACTCAAGGCCATACGATAGGGATGCCTTACTGCGGCATCCCCACCGGGCATGGGAGTGTACCTGAGATGGGCCCATCTCTTAAAGCCCAAATAATCAGCTACCAGGAATTCACCGCCCCATACCTTGCCATCAGTTCCCAATCCCGTTCCGTCAAACGCAATGCCTATGACCTTTTCATCCAGTCCGTTTTCAGCCATACAGCTTGCAATATGGGCATGATGATGCTGTATGGCCAGAAGTTTCTTATCGGTCAACCCCTCGGCATATCTTGTAGAAAGATAGTCAGGGTGCAGGTCATGGGCTATCACCAGGGGATCAATTCGAAAGAATTCCTGAAAATGGGAAATGGCATCCTTGAAGAATTCATAAGCATCCAGATTCTCCAGATCCCCGATATGCTGGGAAACGATGTAAAAATTGTCCTTTGACACACAGAAGGTATTCTTTAGTTCTGCCCCACAGGCAATGATCCCCGGAGATGGAATGGAAAGATAAAGGGGCTGAGGGGCAAAACCCCGTGACCTTCTGATCAGTCTCTCAGCGCCTTCTTCTACCCAGCCTACCGAATCGTCACACCTGAGGTGAATATCCCGGTCATGAATCAAGAAAAAATCGGCCAATCCCTTAAGCCTGTCCAGAGCCTCCTGGTCATTTATCACAATGGGTTCTTCACTGAAGTTTCCACTGGTCATCACCAGGGCCAAAAATGAGTTCTTAAGCAGAAGATAATGAAGTGGGGTATAGGGAAGCATTACCCCCAAGTAGCGGTTACGGGGGGCAACCATAGGGGAGATCGTCGAATCGGATTTCTTTGCAAGCAGCAGGATCGGCCTTCTTGAATTGGTCAGGATTTTCTCTTCATCAGGGTTTACATAACAATATTTCTTTACCGATTGGAGATCGTAGGACATTATGGCAAAGGGCTTAGATGTCCTGAGCTTTCTTCTCCTTAATTTTTATATGGCTTTATCATTTTCCGCATCACATGCAAGGTGAAATCCCCCTAACCCCTTAACGGCTATTATACAACCTTCTCGCAGAAGTCTTATGGTCTCTTGTATCGGGTCAACACCCATTATCTCCTCATTTTGGTCCCAAAGCATCAGTCGGGGACCGCATCGGGGACATGCGTTGGGCTGTGCGTGGAACCGCCTGTTCAAAGGATCCTGATATTCCTTCAGGCAGGCAGGGCACATGGTAAAACAATCCATCGTGGTATTCTTCCGATCATAGGGAATATCACGGGTGATGGTAAAACGGGGCCCGCAGTTGGTGCAGTTGATGAAGGGGTATAGATACCTTCTGTCGTGGGGATCGAATAATTCTCGAAGGCAATCTTCACAAATACCAATATCAGGAGAGACCGGGACAAACTGGCCTTCAGTCTTATGGCTTTCTCTTATTTCGAACTTATCATATCCCAGAAGAGGAAGATGATCTCGGACTTCTATCCTCTCAATGTGGGCAAGGGGAGGGGCGGATTCCCTGACTTCCCTCAGGAATTCTTCTACACTTTCCCTTTCACCTTCCGCATCTATAACCACCCCTCCGGAGGAGTTACAAACCCACCCTGATAGGCCGCATTTGTGGGCAGACCTATAGATGAAAGGGCGAAATCCCACCCCCTGAACTATTCCCATTACTTCAATGGAGAACCGGCTTATATCCCCATGGTTTTTTGCTTCGCTTGTCTCCATGCCCACCATGTATTTCTGACTCTAATTAAAATGTTAGTTCACTTCTCTTAAAACAGATTCAATTATATTGGGAGCCGCCCTCTTCAGTTCCTGGGAAAGACCTATTCCCCGGCCGAGGTCCTTGGGTTGAATGCCAAAGATAACTACCTCCGGGGATACCCCGAGAAGAGAAGCCAGGCGTAAAACCTGAGGCAATCCTACTTCATGCAAAGAAAACTTTACTTTATCATTTACCTCATCTATCTCCTGGGGGGTAAATCTCTTCACCGTTCCGGGTTCCTTCCCCATGTCCACGGCATCAACGAAGACCACTTTAGGGGCTTGTCTCATTAGATCAACCAGACCCAATCCTCTGGTTCCGGCATCAAGCACCTTAACCCCTTCAGGCAGTCTCAGTTTCTCCAGTTCATGGACTATATGTGCTCCTATGCCATCGTCTTTCATCAGGGGATTGCCTACCCCCAGAATAAGCACCCTATATCTAATTGAGATCTTTGTTTCTCCTTTAAGAATGAATTGTAACCCTTCACTGTTGCTGGTTATCCGTCTCAGTGGCCGTGGGGATCTCTTTAGCTTTCCGTGTCTTAGGAAAGGTAAGGATAAACTCAGTGCCCTTTGCTTTATCACTTTTTACACTTATTGTGCCCCCGAGTGTTTCCACTACTTTCCTGACAAAGGGCAGACCCATACCCCTTCCATAAGGGTCCATCTCTTTGGCTTTCTGGGTCCGGAAGAATTCATCAAATATCTTGGGGATATCCTCAGTATCTACTCCGATCCCCGTATCCTTAACCCTGAGGATCACCTGGTCATCTGAAGCCGAAAGGCCTAAGGAGATGGTTCCACCGTCCGGTGTATACTTGATGGCATTGGTGATCAGATTATTGAGGATCTTCTCCATGTCTTCCTCGGTCCCCATCAGGTTGAGTTCCTCATCAGGTAATTCAACATTTATGCTCAATCCTTTTTCCTGAGCGCTTGTTTTAAACAGATCAACCGCCCTTTGTATCTGCTCTTTTATCGACAGGGGAACCCATTGAACGTCGGGCTTCCGTGATTGCCACTGGTAGATGTCCAGCAGTCCTTTCGATACGTCCATAACGGAATCTATGCGCCTGGACATTCGCTTCATCAGCTCTTCCTGCTTTTCTGTCAGGCCTCCCACATACCCTTTCAGCATGACGTCCAGAAGACCCTGGATGGCCATTAATGGGCCTTTCAACTCATGAGTCATCATCATGACGAATTCGCTTTTGGCCTCATCCTGTTTCTTCTGGGTATCATAGATCTTTGCATTTTCAATGGAGACAGCCCCCTGGCTGGACAAGGCTCCGATAAAATCTAGTTCATTCTGGCCGAAAGTTCTCCTCTCACCGGTATACAGGCGCAGTGTCCCGATGACTTTTTCTCTTCCCATCAAGGGAAAAGACAACATGCTTACAATTCCCTCTTTGCGGGCATCCGCCGGATATTGAACCGCTGGGTCAGTAGAGGCATCCAGAACAAAGTGGGGCTCTCCTCCCAATGCCTTTGCGAGGCTCTTGTCGGCATCTACCGGTCCCTTATTTATGTAAGCCTCGCTCAATCCACAGGCAGACGCCAGCTCCAGCAGATTTGTTCTCTCGTCTAATAGCCGTAGGGTAACCCCTTTGAGCCCCATAATCTTCATGATACTGTGGCAGATAAGGTTAAGTCTTGGATAAAACCCAAGAGTAGAAGTGGTATCTTTTGCAAGCTGATTCAGTAACCCAAGCTGCTGATTGGCCTGCTCCAGCTTCTCTTGAAGTTTCATAAACTCCAGTATCTTCTCCCTCACGCGCCTAAACAATAGCAGGACAATAGAGATGGAGACATAAAGCACCGTGTTGAAAAATAAGAGAAGCATCAGAACAAAAAAGGGATTGTCTTGTACGCCCCGGGATATGAAGGATGAGCCATGCATATGGGCTAAATGGCCTGTCAATTCCAAAAGGGCTATAGTGGTGATCGTGAGGGCGATTAAGGAGGCATAGACCAGACAGGCGCGTCTTTCCAGTAGGACCCCGCTTAGAATCACATGAAAAAGGAAATAAAACAGGAGAGGACTTGCAATGCCCCCGGTGTAGTGGAAAAGGAGGGTGATGAAGACCCAGTCTATGGCAAACTGAAAACAGGTAAACCTGTGAACAATGCTTGTGTCCGGGGAAGGAACTCTCTTCTTGAGGGCAAAGAAGTAATAATGGAAAAGGGCATTTAACAGGACTACTATGGCGCAAATCGAAAGAACTTTAAGCGCAGGAATATCAAGGCGGATAAGCCGGTTACCTGTGAAGGTGGCCAGGATGACCACCCCCAAGAGGACCCACCTTAAAAGGATCCACCACCTCTGTTTCGAGAGAGGCCCCTCCCAGACAATTTCATAAGATAAGGCCCCTGTTCTCTGGGGGACAGGCTTTCCCATGGAGCCATTCAGCCCTTCTGGATCAATTTCTTGACCTTTTCAAGCAACGCGTCAAACCGGATCGGCTTCTCCACAAATTCATCTACTGGTAGATAGTCTTCATCGTCCTCAGGAGAGAATTTCATATGCATCTTCTCGGATATACCTGTAATCATGAGAATGGGAATGTTTGAATACTCCCTGTACTCGGATTGTGGGTCGCGGCTTCTGAGCTGCCGGGAGACCTGAAATCCTTCCGTTATTGAATCCATCATCACGTCAAGGATAATAAGATCCGGAAAGACTTCTTTTGTCAGCCTGAGACCCTCGGTACCATTTCCAGCGCTGAATACCTGGTAATCGTTGGCCTCCAGGGTAATCCGCATGCTCTCAACCAGATCAGGGTCATCATCAATAACAAGAATTTTTGGTTTTTCCATCCTTCTCCTCCTCCTTTACTCCTTTCTAAAGGAAAATACAATGGGTAGAACATGAAATACAAGGATCGTATGCCCTGACGAGCATTTCCGCCATGAGTTCTATCTCTTCTTTCGGCCTGTCTTTTATTTCAGGGACTAAGGTCTCCAGGTCTTTCTGGATATTTGCATGGTTCTGGTTAGTAGGAATAACACAGTTGGCCCAAACGCATTCACCATCCTTGTTGTACTCATATTCGTGGAACAGGATGCCCCTGGGAACCTCAGTGGACCCGCTCCCCCTTCCAGCCCGAATGGAGACCGAAGGTTTTTCGTCCTTAATTCCATTATTCAGCACATCATCTATCAGCCGGATCGATTCTTCCACGCTATGGACTACTTCCACAAGTTGCGCGACATTGTTCATAAATGGATTGTGGCTGGTAGGCTTGAGCCCAAAGGCCTCGGAAACCCCTTTCGCCTTGGGCGTCAACTGGTCATAGTTTAGGTTCAATCTGGCAAGGGCACCCACCATATAGGAATCCCTCTTATTTTTGGTGAACTTGGCCGTGGACTGAGGAACTAAGTATTCATTGGTAACCTCCTTGTATTGATCCACAGGCCATGTACCCCCATCCGTGGACGCGATATCTCCGTCATAAAGGGCATATTCATCAGGATGCGTCAGGCCGATAAACTCGGTTTCCCTGGTAAACTGAGGAAGTTTGCCCGCAAGATCCTTGATAAGGGATGCCACAGCCTCCACGTCCGGCACACAGTCTGCCAGTTTCTGCCGCAATGTCTCCATCTCTTCCACTGTGGGCCATTTCGTGAATCCCCCCACCACGGGTCGTTGCGGATGGGTTGTGCGGCCTCCAAGCAGGTCGGACATCTCATTGGCCAGGCGATGGATCTTGACTACGCGAAGTACATGTTCGGTATGTGAGGATGCCAGAGGTACAACGCTGGGGACCCCGGCGAGATCCGGAAGTACAAGATACCCTAAATGAAGGATATGGCTCTGCAGGTTTTCAGCGTGCATGAGGAGCCTTCGAAATTTCTCCGTCTGCTCAGATAAGGTTACACCCATGGCCGCCTCAGTGGCCTTCAATGATGTTAGGGTATGCCCAATGGAGCAGATACCGCAGATCCTCGAGGTGATGTGGGCAACTTCGTACCATTTGCGTCCCCGGAGCATTGCCTCGAAAAACCGGGGCGCCTCCACAACCTGCCACTGACACTCCTCTACTCTACCATCTTTTATCTTTATTAAGATATTCCCATGCCCCTCTACACGCGTCACGTGGTTTACCTTGATGACCTTTTCACCGTTCATTTTGCCACCTCCGAAAATCCGGTATAAAGTCGAAAATTCCCAAGCACATCCTGTACACTCAGCCCATACTTGGCAAGGATCTCCCTCTGGGAATCGACATTTGGGTTATCCACAAGACCCCGGCATCCCCAGCAAAAGCTTCCTTCTATAACGCAACACGACCCGCAGCCCGCACGGGTAACCGGCCCCATACAGGTCATCCCCTTCTCGAAAACGCATAAATTTTCAGCCATCTTACATTCCACGCATACAGGATAGTTAGGGATCTCGGGTTTTTTCCCCAGTAGTAAGGCCTTAACCACCGTTGTGAATTCCTTGCGGTTTATGGGGCATCCAGGGATTTCAAAATCAACCGGAACCACTGCTTTAAGAGGCCGGGCCGGATCGGTCTCGTAAAGCATAGCCTTGTCTCCATAAACGAATTTTCTGTAATATTCCGGAGCATGAAAGTTTTTTATACAGTTAATCCCGCCCAGCACAGCACATGAGCCAAGGGCAACCAGGACTTTGGCGTTCGTGCGTATCTGGTTGAGCCGATCCTCGTCAGAGCCACGAGTGATTGAACCTTCAACAAAGGCGATGTCATAATCGTCAGAGTGTTCCTTCGTTGCCTCTCTAAAACTTACTATATCCACTGCCGCAACCACTTTTAAAAGATCCTCTTCCAGATTTATTACCTGGAGTTGACATCCCTCGCAACTGGCAAAATCAAAGAATGCTACTCTTGGTTTTTCCATCACAGCGCCTCCTCCAAATCAAAGATGTCCGTGTATCTAAACACCGGCCCATCCTGACAGACATAGACATGATTGATCTGGCAATGGCCACACTTGCCCAGCCCGCATTTCATCCTTCTCTCGAGAGATAGGAATATCTGTGTATCCGGTATGCCCTTTGCCTTGGCCTCTAATATTACAAATCGATACATCACAGGAGGGCCAACAACAATACAGTATGTCTTGGACGGATCGATATCAATCATTGGGAAAAGGGTGGTTATCACTCCTATATGCCCTTTCCAGGTATGGTCTGGTCGATCCACGGTTTCCAGGTATTTTATATCTTTTCTGCTCCCCCATTGATCGAGTTCATCGAGAAAGAGCCGTTCAGATGGGTTTCTGGAGCCGAAAAGGATGGTCACCTCTCCATACTCTTCCCGGTGTTCCAGGACAAAATTTATAAATGATCTCAACGGAACCAGCCCTATTCCACCGGCCACAAACAGGAGATCCTTTCCTTTGGTCTCTTCTACAGGAAAATGGGTACCAAAGGGACCACGTATCCCCACCGTATCCCCTGTTACAAGGTTGTGTACAGCATTGGTGAGGTTTCCGACCTTGCGAATAGCAAGCTCAAAGGAGTTCGTCTCTCGCGGAGCAGAGGAGACCGATATGGGGGCCTCCCCAATGCCCATCACAGATAACTCAACAAACTGTCCTGGATTGTGGCCCAGGGACTCTCCACTCACAAGATGCATCTCAAAGAGCTTCTCACTCTCCGTGAGATCCTCGATTCGAGAGATTTCGGCCCATCTCGGTAGATAAGGAGAAACTTCGGGAACGCTTTGGTTCATGGCAGATCACCTCCTTATTTTTCAGTTTCTTTTAACCTGTTAAACGCATCCACAGGGTCGGCAATATCCGGTAGACAGGATGAGGCACATCTGCCGCATCCCACACATGCCACATCATCCAGTACCTTGAAAAGGTACAGGCCCTTTCGGAAGAAACGATGACGGTACCTTGAGGCCCTGGTCTCACGGAAATTTTCACCGGTGGCAACCCTGGCAAAATCCTGAAGCAGACAACCATCCCAGCGACGGAGCCGTTCTCCGTTGATGAGATCCAAGCCCATATCATCATGCACGTCAAAGCAGTAACAGGTCGGGCAAACCAGGTTACACGTCCCGCAACTCAAACACTTACTCGCTTTTTCTTCCCAGAATAGACTTCCTTCAGAATGCTCTAACAGTTGAGGTATCTCTCTTTTGGGAAAGGTCAGGCTCCTTTTCTTACACATGTTCGAAATCTGA
>JAKLQB010000233.1 GCA_022013615.1 Desulfobacterales bacterium
ACCGTACTCCTGAGGGTAATTGAACTAAATGTTGGCCAATAAAACCATTTCCACCAATAACACAACAATGCATGACTATATCTCTCCTTGTTTTTAAAACAACTTTATAAACAGGGTCACACGACATTACAATTTATTATTTCATAGTGTCCACCTTTTTCGGAGGAAGAAAGGTTCGTAGAATCGATCTATAGACACTTTGCCGAAGGCCTGTAATGTATACTAAAACCATTTCGGATAACCCGATTTTTTGTTGATTTCTTAAGCAATCAGGCAGAGATAGTAAAGTATTAGAAATATGATTTTCTTCCTCTCTTGCCCAATCAGATGCATCTTTGTATTTGCTAAAATTGGTCTCTTTTAACACAAATTCGAGTATTTTGTTTCTTCTATTAAAAACTTTTAGTCTTCCAACGTACATAGGGATATGCGTGTATTCTTGTGCCATATATCCATCTATATACAGTTTGAATAAATCTTCTGGCACTGTAAAAAGCGAGAACAAGTTTTTTCTGATTATAAATGTATCCTGAAAAGAAACTAAGACTTTATAGCCCTTTTTTTTCGCTACTTGATTTATGACACTAAGACTTTGACCTATATTAGAAATACAATTTAGCGGCATTCGAGAATCAAAAGGATGCGTTCCTTTACCACCTTCAATACAAACTACTGTGGGCAAATACTTCTCGATACTTTCAAAAATCTCTAAGTCTAATCCGTCTACATCTATAGACAAAAAATCGATAGGCTGATTTAGCCCATATCTCGTCATGATATTATCAAATTTATTTTTACCCTTTATTGCCACCATTTCATTTATACATTTGATTCGACTTTCAGAAACATAATTCTTCTGAAGCGAACAAAATTTCTGCTTATCTCCCTCAATAAAAACGCCAGACCAACCCTCTTCGTACAATTTTCTACAATTACTTAAATATTTTCCATCCCAAGCCCCAAATTCCACGAAGTTTCCATTTTTAACACCAATAATATTAAATATTCTTTCAATTATGCCGTCCTGCCCAGCTTGTGAGTATATATTATTTCTATATTTAAGTAAGTTAGAGCTCATAATTTATGCTACTCCCCTATTTAGTGGACATGTCGTTAAGAGAAACTTACCAAAGCATATTGCAATAGTTTCTTTCCCAAATTTTCTGATAGTTCCATAAACCTTGCAATAATCATTGTATTCTTATTAACTTTTTTACGTTCTTAACCGCAGCAAAAAAATAACACCGTAAAAAATAAAAAAGACCTTTCACATATACAAAAGGAACCATAATTACAAAAATTACTTTCAGAATTTTGCTTTTAACGATTTTGCTGTACGCTACATGAAATTCGATTAAATCAAGCAAAAGCATTCGCTTCACTTTCACACAAAACTGGAGAGGCTGGCATGGTCTTTGTCGTCCGTCCTGGCCTCGTATCCGTTCTTCCAGAAAATCTCGAATACTTTCAGGAAATTCGGGTTCAGTCCCTGCGGATGATGCTCGGTAAGGCAGGCGAAGTAACCGACATTGGCACCGATGTCGATAAAGACATCGCTTTTTTCGAGGATGGACCGGATGATATCGGTTTCCAAGGGTTCAAAAGTCCCGTCCTGCATTGCGCGTGACCCGATCAGTTGAAAACCCAGGGCAAAGCGCTTCGGCTGCATTCTGCGGTAGTATTTCTTATTCCGGTATTCGTGATAGGCCAATACGATTCCAGGGAATATTTTCTTTATCTGATCCTTTAAAATACCTTTCATATCTCTTTGTCTGGGCTTAATTGTTTGAATATAAAAACCTGCTTTGCTTTAGTAAAATGACAATCAGTGGCACAATGTATACAAAAGAACAGTTTTGACAGATCAGAGAAAGCATTTTAACAAAAAAATCTCTTGCGTTAAGTTTACCATCCTTTGCGCATTGTACTATGCGTACACCATCCGCCTCTTTTATTCCCGCGTAGTAAAGATAGTCGCTTAAAACTACAACTTTACCCCGCAATGACAGGTAGTTAGTAAAATAGACATCAAACCAATCAAAATGCTTTAACTCAAAGCCTTTAAGCATGCTTTTCCTGAATAAACCATAAAACATACTTGGACAAGGATTAAGCATCCTCTGCATCAATCTGATGCACTTATTATTTGATAAGCAAGGAGAAATATATCGATCTTGATTAAGAATTAATTTGTCAGAGTTATGAAGATAGATACCAAAATTTGAAAACACAAGGGCGACATCATCGTCCGTCGACAAAACAGACAACCATTTCATAATACAATTTTGATCCCAAACATCATCCGCAGCAGCCCACATAAAGTATTCGCTTCGTGCTTGATCAAGTACAAAATTGAAATTGAAAAGGACTCCCATGTTTCTTGGTTGTCGAATGTAGCTTATACGGCTGTCCTTTTCCGCATATTCTTTGCATATATCTAATGTGGCATCTGTTGATGCATTATCCGAAATGATAAGTTCAAAGTCGGTGTATGTCTGGGCAAGCAATGAATCAAGGGCTTTATAGATAAATGGTTCCCCATTGTACACTGGCATGCCGATGCTGACTTTCGGGGGTGTTCCCGGATTATCTTGATTCATAGCCTCACTCATACGGCCCTCACACAGAATGATTTGATCCTTTGCGGCAAATACCGCACGAGTTGTTGACGCACGGCCTGGGCGGCCAGCGCCGCCGCCGCTAGCACCAAGCCTGCGGAAATCAACAGAGCGATCAGTTGCGCCAAGGCGCCGGGAAAAGCCGGCGTCGCCCAGCGAAGCAGTATCGCGACAACCGCCCCCGCAATCAGGGGCATGGCGACGTCCTGCCGGTACCAGCGCCATTTTTCTGTAGGCAGCAAGCGCCGGTGCATGAAGTAGATGGCTATCGTCATATAGCCGGCGTTTAGTGCTACCCATACCCATGCGGCGCCGATCGCTCCGTATTTTGGTGTCGCCCAGAGAATTGCCGGTATGATTACGGCTACGGCAAAAATATTGACCCGCACGGTAAGACTGGTCCAGCCGTGGGCGAGCTGTGTTTGATACGGAATCCACATTAGTCCATTGAGCAGCGTACCCAGGGCCAGGACGGCGACCAGAGGCGTGACCTGCCGGGCAAGCGCGGGGTTTGCCGTCCACAGCGTTATCACGACATCTCCAAATACGATCAACACAATCGCGGCGGTGCCCATGAGCACGGTAACCAATTGCGCGCCCTTGTGGTAAGCGGCGATCAAAGCAGCCACATCAGCCCGTGCCACCAACTCCGTAAAGCGCGGATAAAACGCCGCCGTGACGGGTCCTGGCAAAATGTAGAGCGCATTCGCCACCGCCCCTGCCAAGGCGTAATAGCCGAAGGCTTCCAACGTCAGTAAACGGGAGAGCAATATCTTATCAACCTGAGTCAGCAGGAGCGCCAGAAAGGTTATTGTCATCATGCCCACTGCGAACTGCTGGATCCCCTTCAACGCCGTTAGGGAGAAACGGGCAGCATGTTCGGCCACCGGAAGCGTGTGATACAAGACAGCAGCAAAAAGACCGACTGTGATAATGGAAAGGATACCCTGCCATACAAAAAAGGCCTTGATAGTGGGGGAAACCCAGATCAGGATGCCGACGGCGCCCAAGACCCGCAGGGTAGCCATGACACTTAAGACAATATTAAGCACGACTTGCCGTTGCAGCCCCACGATGCCGCTACGATAGATATTCTCGATAAAACGCAGGGCAGTCACCACGCCCATGATTGTAAACGCTTGGGCGACGACGCCGACCGGCAGCTTTTCAGTCCGTAGCCAGTCTGAGGCCAACCATCCCGAAGCCGCCCAAATTCCCAGGGCAATAACGACGGCGATGCCAAAGCCTATGATCTCGATGCTTCGCAGCAGATCGCGGATGGATTGCGCTTCATGGGTGCCGCCGGTGAAACGCGCCATCTCGCGGCTCAAGGTCGGTGTCATGCCCATGTCGAGAAGCACCATCCACGCCTGCAGCAGTGCGAAGATGCCGATCAGGCCATACGATTCCACCCCCAAATACTTAATGTATAGGGGAATAAAGGCAAGCCCCATGAGGGCGTTCCAACCCTGGCCGAGGTAGTTGGCAATGATGTTTTTTTTCACAGTGCTCATATTAATTCATCAGGAGTGGACAAAAAAATAAAGATAAGGGTTGGACAGAGAATTTGTATGTCAATTTATTCGTTTGAGATACCCATCCGGGGCGACGGTGATGAGGAGTTTGTTTTCGATTTCCTTGTCCACAGCGAATCGGTCATTGGTTTTCAGAAACTCCCAAACCGCTGTTTTAGGGTTATTGCCTTTACCCCAGGGGCGGTCGGGGAAGAAATCTTCGGGCATGTCTTCAATAACGGTATCAAAAACAACCAAGTAGCTGCCTTTTGTTACTAATGGGGAATAGAGTTGCAGTTCTTTGAGCACATGGTCGTGGGTATGCATAGAATCGAGAAAAACCATAATCCTCTTTTTATCTTTGGCAACGGTATGAACCTGTTCAGCTATTTTTTCATCAACCGAGGAGCCCTCGATCATGGTAATTCGTTTGAACATGGGATGTTTTTCAATCTCCACCCGGTTGTGTTCACGAATATCAATATCGATCCCAAATACCTGTCCGTTGCCGCCCAAAAGTTCCAGCAAGGATGCATAAAAAATAATCGATCCTCCGTGAGCGATACCGGTTTCGATGATCAAATCAGGTTTAACTTGCCAGATGATCTCCTGCAGGGCTATCATATCTTGTGGATATTGGATAATTGGGCGGCCAAGCCAAGAGAAGTTATAGGAGTACTTTGGCGTGGTCGAAACCTTCATGAAGGTGTGGGCGGCCTCGATTAATTCCTTGTTTTGCCCATTATCGTTGATCCTGCCGTTTACTTCTTTTTTAAATTCGTTCATGTTCCACCAATAGATAGTTGAATTTATGCGATGTAAGCTCCTGAATTTCCAACAGGTAGTTGCTGTTCATCACAAATAAATCAGCGCCAGGAGTCAACCTGCGCATGGCCTCCGCAGGCGATTGCACCTGAAGCCCTGTAGCTGCGAGATACTTGTCCTGCTTAGCAGGGTTGATATCAATAACGATATCGATCTTTGCTCCGGCGCGCTCCATAAATAACGCAAAAATAACGCCTTTTGACGCGCAACCCCAGATAGCGGAGGCTGTTTTGTGTTCTGTGTTCTGTGTTCCCAGTCTGGTAGCGTATTGATTAACCGTGTCAAGAAAATCCTTTGGGACATCAAAATAGTCTGATTCGTTGCAAGTTGGCATTTTGATTGTCGCCAAATCATCAACCACATAAAGATACTGTCCACAGAAGGTGTAACCGGACTTATAGACTTTCCCGAACTTCTTATTAAAATAACACAATCTGAAATAATTCAAA
>JAKLQB010000234.1 GCA_022013615.1 Desulfobacterales bacterium
ATATTGGAAAGAAGAACCTGGAAAAGTTAGGCTACAAAGTCATAACAGCGCGGAATGGTAAAGAGGCCGTAGAGCTCTATAAGAAAAATCAAGGCAATAACGATATCGTCGTCCTTGACATGATTATGCCGGAAATGGGGGGTGGGGAAACCTATGACAAACTGAAGGAAATTAATCCAGACGTCAAGGTCATTCTTTCAAGCGGATACAGTATAGAGGGCCAGGCAAGTGAAATATTAAAGCGTGGTTGTGATGGCTTTATTCAGAAGCCATTTCGCATGAAACAGTTATCCAGGAAGATAAATGAGGTTTTGGAGAAGGAATAGGCGCTAATTGAACGATGTTCAAACAGATGGTATTGGGCATTTGTTATAAGATATTGGTATTATTGTCTTTCGCATTTCATTTGTAATTTCTTTGTTGATAGAGGGTTGATTATTTTGTGATTTTTTGCGCAAAACACTTGAAAAATAAAAAACGATATGCTATGCACCCGTGATTGGAAATGGTGAAACTTTGAAATGAAGAAAATAAACGATCAGATGAATGCCTTTTTCGGCAATGATACTGAATTTGAGGGGAAACTCTCTTTTTCCGGTGCAGTCCGCATTGACGGCTCCTTTAAGGGGGAGATTTCAACCAAAGGAACCCTGATTGTGGGTGAGACAGCAAATATCGAGGCGGAGATTCATGCCTCCCACATCATTATCAGCGGAGAGGTGCGCGGCAATATTGTTGCCGAAAATAAAATAGAAGCACACGCGCCGGGTAAGATTATCGGGAGTATCCAGGCCCCGACTATCACCATAGATGAGGGGGTTGTTTTTGAAGGAAACTGCCGGATGCAAAAGCAGGGTGAGGAGTCCGAAAAGGACAAAAAAGTGACCGTATTGACACAATCGGCAGGGTCAAAGGAATAGAATGTGACCATAACTTAAAAGCCGGAGGGATATACACGGCATGTTAAAAATAGATTTTTCATTATTTATTCAGATAGCCAATTTTCTATTGCTCCTCCTTCTCATGAATATCTTTCTTTATAAACCGATCCGCAAGATATTGGCTCGCAGAAAAGAGGAAATCAATTCCTTGGAAGGGACCATAGAAGGCTATCAAAATCGGTCTGATCAAGACGAAAAAGGCATTGAGGAAGGAATGATTCTGGCCAGAAAGGAAGGCCATAAGGAAAAGGAGAACTTTAAAGGCCAGGGCTTAGAAGTGGAGAAAGGGGTATTGCAGAAGGCCAGTTCTTCAGCAGAAGAAAAAATAGGCAATGCCAAACAAGAAATTGAGAATAAGATAGTTGATGTGCGAAAGGCACTGGAAGACCAGGTTGCTTCTTTTTCCGAGGAATTGGCTGAAAAGATACTGGGAAGGAGCATCCAATGATCCTGTTTAAAGGTAAGAAAGGAAAATTTGTATTAATAGCTGGTCTCACCCTGATAAGTATATTTATTCTTTGCGGTTTAGGTTTCGCTTCTGAAGGTGGAGGTCATGGCGGTACGGATGAGAGCCAGAGGCTTTGGGACCTTGGGGCGCGTTTTCTCAATTTTGCTCTTTTGGTCATTATTCTTTTTGTGGTGATAAGAAAGACCGGCGTTAAAGACTTTTTTTCTGCGCGCAGGGAGGAAATCAGTAAGAAGTTTGAGGACCTAAAAGAGGAAAGGGATGCAGCTGAGGGCCGGTATCGCGAGCTGGAGGCGGAGCTAAAGGCATTCGAAACAAAAAAGAAGGAGATCATCCAGCAGTTTGAGGCAGAAGGTATTGCTGAAAAGGAGAGGATTATCGCTGAAGCCGAGGAAAGGGCAAAGCAGATACTGGAACAAGCCGGTTTGACAATACAACGGGAGATCCAGGCTGCAAAGGATCGGTTGACAGCGGAAATGGTGGAGGCTGCCGCTCAGAGGGCTCAGGTAATTATTGAAAAAGAGATAAAAGACAGTGATCAGGACCAGCTGGTTAATGAATTCATAGAAAGGGTGGAGAAGCTACATTGATTGGTTCAAAGATTTCCAGGAGATATGCAAAGGCCTTGCTCAGCCTGGGGCAGGATGATGGACATTATGAAGAATATGGGCAGAACCTTAATGAATTTGCCAGCTTCTGCTCCGCTAACAACGAATTTTTCCAGGTTGTTTCCAATCAAATATTTCCAGTAGAGGATCGCAAAAAAATCCTTGAAGCAGTGTTAGAAAAGAGCCTGTTTTCTAATGTTGTAAAAAATTTCTTGAGGCTGTTAGTTGATAAGAACAGAATTGCAGCCATTAGTGGAATTACTGATTACTATTCAAGACTTACCGATGAGCTTTCAAACATTACCAGGGCCGACATCATTACGGCCAAACCTTTGAAAACGAAAGCATTAGATAAGCTGAAAAAGGCTCTGACAGGACTTACTTCAAAGGATGTCAGGACAGATGTGAAGCACGATGATTCCCTTATAGGAGGGCTTATCGTAAAAATTGGAGATTTGGTATTGGATGGCAGTGTAAAGGCCCAACTGGAAGGGCTAAAAGAATCATCAAAAAGGGGTGAATATAGCTAATGGAGATCAGAGCAGAAGAAATAAGTCAGATAATCCGGGACCAGATAAAGGATTACGAAAAAAAGGTGGAGGTGAGCGAGACCGGAACGGTCTTATCCGTTGGTGATGGGGTTGCCCGTGTCTATGGTGTGGAGAAGGCCATGGCCATGGAGATGCTGGAGTTTCCGGGGGGAATTTATGGCCTCTGCCTTAATCTGGAAGAGGACAATGTGGGCGTTGCCATCATGGGTGATGATACTAAGATCAAGGAAGGGGACACGGTAAAGCGAACCGGGCGGATTGCAGAGATACCGGTAGGTGACGCAGTACTGGGCCGGGTTATTGACGCTGTGGGTAACCCCCTTGATGGGAAAGGACCGATCAATGCTACCGAGTTCCGCCGCGTCGAAATGGTAGCGCCTGGCGTGATTGAACGGCAGCCAGTGAATGAACCCATGTACACAGGCGCTAAGGCAATCGATGCTATGACTCCTATTGGCCGCGGGCAGCGGGAATTAATCATTGGTGACAGGCAGATCGGGAAGACGGCCCTCTGCGTAGATGCTATTATCAACCAGAAAGATACGGACATCTATTGCATCTATGTGGCGGTGGGACAGAAGAAATCCACTGTGGCCCAGGTCGTGGATACCCTGCAGCGCCACGGAGCCATGGAATATACAACCGTAGTCGCAGCATGCGCCAGTGACCCTGCTACACAGCAGTTCATTGCCCCTTATTCCGGTTGTTCCATCGGAGAGTATTATCGGGACAGCGGCAAACATGCCCTGATCATATATGATGATCTTTCAAAGCAGGCCGTCGCATATAGACAGGTCTCTTTGCTGCTCAGGAGGCCGCCAGGCCGTGAAGCCTTTCCAGGTGATATTTTTTACAATCATTCCAGGCTCTTAGAAAGGGCAGCAAAGCTGAATGATGAAAAAGGGGCCGGATCCCTTACCGCGCTGCCTATCATTGAAACCCAGGCCGGAGACGTCTCTGCCTATATCCCCACAAACGTGATTTCCATTACAGATGGCCAGGTCTACCTTGAGCCTGGCCTTTTCTTTTCCGGTGTGCGGCCTGCCATCAACGTGGGCCTGTCCGTTTCCAGGGTGGGCGGGGCCGCTCAGACAAAGGCTATGAAAAAGGTGGCTGGAAGCCTCCGTCTTGATATGGCCCAGTTCCGCGAACTGGAGGCCTTTGCACAATTCGGGAGTGATCTGGATAAGTCTACGCAGCGGCAAATCGAACGGGGACGTAGATTGGTTGAAGTCTTGAAACAGCCTCAGTACCAGCCTGTGCCAGCCGAAAAAGAGGTGATGATACTATTTGCGGGAGCTTTTGGCTATCTTGATGAATGGCCTGTGGAAGCTGTATCTAATTATGAGACACAGATGCTTGAGTTTATGGGGAGCAAGCATTCTGATCTTTTGGGTGAGATCAAAGATAAAGAAGACATCAGTGATGAGCTGGAAGAAAAACTGAAAGCGGCCCTTGATGAATTTAAGTCCGTTTTCCAGCCAGCCACTTAACTAGCGAGGCCAAGGCCTCAAACCGACAAGATTATGGTGGTAGAATACCTATATAGCTCGTAGCGTAGAGATGCTGGTTGCTGGATGCTCGATGCTGGATAAAGAAAAAACATTCCTTATTCCATTCCCGCTAAAGACGGGATTTCCGCTTTGCTACAACAAGTATCCAGAGACCAGCATCCAGTATCTGCTCGTAAAAGGCACCACAAGATGTAGAAACTTGACACAAATTTTAAGATATTAGCCTATGTAGACAGCTAGTGCCCGAACGAAATTCAATATAGAGAAGGATAAATGGCAACCTTAAGAGATATCCTGCGAAAAATAGGCGCTGTTAAAAAAACACAGCAGATCACAAAGGCCATGTATATGGTGGCTGCTGCAAGGCTGCGGACTACCCAGAGGAGGATGGAGAACTTCAAGCCCTATGCAGGCAAGTTTGCCGAAGTACTTGGCAACCTGGCCAGCGGGATTGATCCGGAAATCCACCCATTGTTGGTTAAAAAGGAGGAAGTCTCGCGTGTTGAACTTCTCCATTTTACTGCCGATAGGGGTCTGTGTGGGAGTTTTAACGGAAATACTGTTAATGCGGCCGAGAAATGGATCAAAGGACAAAAGGACAATGGAAGAGACTGCAGTTTGACTCTGGTTGGAAAAAAGGGAAGAGATTTTTTTAGAAAACAGGGCGCCAATATTACAGAAAGCCATATTCAGATCTATGGGAAGATTGATATTTCGTTTATTAACCAGATGACCAGGGGTTTTATCACAAGGTATCTGAGCGATGAGATTGATGAAGTCCACATGATCTATACACGTTTCATCAGTATGGCAAAACAGGGACCCACTTTGGTCAAACTGATTCCCATTGAACCCCCTCAAAGGGAGGCAGAAACTGAAGAAAAGGCCGCAGAATATCTGTGTGAGCCCAGTGCGGAGAAACTCCTTATAGAGCTTTTGCCAAAACATATAAGTGTTCAGATATATAATGCCTTTCTCCAGAACGAGGTCAGTGAACATGCTGCGAGGATGTCTGCCATGGATAATGCGACCAGGAATTGCAGGGAAATAGTGGAGAACCTCACCCTGGTCTATAACAAGGCACGGCAGGCGGCAATTACCGCGGAATTGATGGATATTGTCGGTGGCGCCGAGGCGATTAAAAAGGCATAAATATTTTAAGGAGGTCTTGTTTAAATTATGGATGAGGGCAGATTAATTATGGTTACGGGTCCTGTTGTGGACGTTGAATTTCAGAAAGGGGCGCTTCCGGAGATTTTGAGCGCACTGTATATCACCAACCCTGCCATTGATGATACAGAAGATAACCTTGTCGTGGAAGTGGCCCAACACTTGGGCGACAATGTTGTGCGTTGCATTGCCATGGACATCACAGACGGCCTTGTGAGGGGAATGCCGGTCAAGAATACCGGTAAACAAATCCTCATGCCTGCAGGAGACCCCACATTGGGCCGCGTGCTTAACGTGGTGGGCAGACCGGTTGACGGGCTTGGCCCTGTGGATGCCAAGGTGTTTTTGCCCATCCATCGTCATGCTCCTTCATTTGTGGAGCAGGACACCTCTGTGAAGGTCCTTGAGACCGGGGTTAAGGTGATTGACCTCCTGGTGCCATTTCCCCGTGGCGGAAAAATGGGCATGTTTGGCGGCGCGGGTGTGGGCAAGACCGTGGTCATGATGGAGATGATCCATAACATTGCCATGGAACATGGCGGAATTAGCGTTTTTGCAGGCGTCGGTGAAAGAACAAGAGAAGGAAATGACCTTTACCTGGAAATGAAGGAATCAGGTGTCCTTCCAAAAGCAGTATTGATTTACGGTCAGATGACCGAGCCTCCCGGGGCAAGGGCGAGGGTGGCTCTTTCTGCGCTGACTGCGGCTGAGTATTACCGGGATGAAAAAGGCCAGGATGTGCTTCTTTTTATTGATAATATCTTTCGGTTTACCCAGGCTGGCTCAGAGGTCTCTGCCCTCCTGGGGCGTATCCCTTCTGCGGTAGGTTATCAGCCTACACTGGGAACTGACCTGGGAGAACTCCAGGAACGGATCACCTCCACCACAAAGGGATCCATTACGTCTGTTCAGTGTGTTTACGTGCCTGCCGATGACCTTACAGACCCGGCTCCTGCTACCACCTTTGCCCATTTGGATGGGACTGTTGTTCTTTCACGGGCACTTACCGAGCTGGGGATCTATCCTGCGGTAGATCCTTTGGATTCCACCTCCCGTATTTTGGACCCCAACTATGTGGGTGAGGATCACTATCAAACTTCAAGACAGGTCCAGCAGATTCTTCAGAAATACAAGGATCTTCAGGATATCATCGCTATTCTGGGAATGGATGAGCTCTCAGATGAGGACAAACTAACCGTAGCAAGGGCAAGAAGAATCCAGAGATTCCTGTCTCAGCCTTTCCACGTTGCCGAGACCTTTACAGGGACAAAAGGAAAGTATGTGACTGTGGAAGAGACCGTTAAAGGGTTCAAGGAGATCATTGAGGGGAAACATGACGACTTGCCTGAGGCCGCCTTTTATATGGTCGGCGGTTTAGAAGAGGCCCAGGAGAAGGCCGAAAGAATAGCTGCTGCCGATAAATAAGAGGTAATTTGATGGGAAGACTGTTTCTGGAAATTGTTACGCCTGAAAAGATTGTTGTGAGCCAGGAAGTGGATTCGGTCGTTGCGCCTGGCACTGACGGGGAGTTTGGTGTATTGCCGGGGCATATCCATTTTCTAACGGGCATTGTTCCAGGGGAACTCCGGTATAATACCGGTGCCGGAAAGGAATCCATGGCAGTGACAACAGGCTTTGCAGAGGTGTCCAACGATAAGGTCTCTATCCTCGTGGATGCAGCTGAGAAGATCAGTGAGATTGACGTGGAACGGGCCCGCCAGGCAATGGAAAGGGCCAGGGAAAGGCTGGGAAAGGATAGAAGAACCGAGGATATTGATAACTTAAGGGCTGAAGCAGCCCTGAGAAGGGCTATCGTGCGCACCAGGGTTGTTGAAAAGGCAACATAATCATACAGATTAACAGGAAATATGCTTCATAGGGCAAGCGGCTTAAAATCGCTTGCCTTTTTTATTGACCTTTACAGAAATTGTGGATAATATGTTACATAAATCTAAATAAACTGGGATGGGAGTATTATGGATATAAGCGAAGAGGTCGATCAATTTAAAATTCTTGAGGACAAGATAGATAAACTTATTGATTATATAACGGCATTGAAAAAAGAAAAAGAAGCCCTTGCCGGAAAAAACCAGACTCAAGAAGAGAGATTAGCAGACTTAACTGACCAACTGGAAAACTCAAGGACAGCCACAGATGGGGTCAAGCAGAGGATTGCTGCCCTTTTGGAGAAAATGGGGCAAATCGATATTTAGATCCGGGAGGGATAATCCTTGGAAAAGCCCATCAGAATTAAACTCCTTGAACATGAATATCTCATAAGGAGCGATGAGAATGAAGATCGGGTAAAAAACATTGCTCAATATATCCATGATAAATTTGGAGAGATAAGGGAAAACACGGAAGGGCTTTCAGAAACAAAGACCGCTATATTGGCTGCCTTTGATATTGCCAGCGAGTATTTCCAACTGCTGAAAGCGCGGGACGATCTGGTTGAAAATATTGAAAGACGGGCGCAGGCCTTGAATTCCCACATTGATTCCATTACCTTGTGAAACATCTGGTCTTGTTTTTTTTGGCAGGGATCGAATTTCGGAAAACGGGTTCAACTATGGAACCCATGATTTTAATTTGAAGGGAAAATCCCCAAATCTGCAGCGCACACTTATGAGTTGCGGATGTGTCTAACAAAGGATAGCACATACAGAATAAGAATTATTGGTCAAGAGGGTTTAAATATCACTCAGTGTGAATGACATATAAATTTCATTAAGTTAGGAAAGAGACATAAACTGTGTATGGTGAGATCAAGTTTTTAGAACAAAAAAGACCAAGATGGGCTGGAGTTGTCCCTTTTTAGGACCCGATCAACCATTTGTCTCCTCTCTTAGCCAGGATTGACCCTCCTTTAATCCTTTTCCCTAATTCTTCTTCTGTATTCTTCAGAAATCAAATGATCACCAGGCCCTGATTGCAGCGATTTATCGCTGGGGCCATCTCATATTAAGTGAGAATAGGAGCGTCACCTAATTATGACTTTAATTCATGTAATAGGGAGCGCCCTCTTAAGCCTTATTGTGGGCATACTTGCCGGGGTTTTTTTTCGCAAGAAAATCGTCGAAAGCAGAGTAGACTCCATTGAAAAATACTCCAGGAAGATTCTTGCCGATGCCCAAAAAGAAGCGAAAACAATAAGGAAAGAGGCCGCACTTCAGGCTAAGGATAGTCTCTATCAAATGAAGGTTGAGTTTGAGAAAGAGACAAAGGCAAACAGGCAGCAGGTGCTCTCCCAGGAAAACCGTCTACTCCATAAAGAGGAGAATATAGATCGAAAAACCGAGCAGCTTGAAAAGAGGGAACTAAGAATCTCCAAGAAAGAAGAAGACATCGATAAGATTGAAAAGGCATTAAAGCGGAAAGATCAAGAGTGTGAACGCCTCATTTCGGATCAAAGAAAGCAACTTGAGAGGTTGGCAGGCATATCAAGCGACCAGGCCAAACATCTCCTTATCGCCTCTATGGAATTGGAGGCAAAGCACGATGCCGCAACAATGATGCGAAGGATAGAAAACGAGGCGAGGGACGATGCGGACCGTAAAGCCCAGGAGATCCTTTCATTGGCAGTAAAAAGATATGCCGGAGATTATGTGGCTGAAAAGACTGTTTCTGTTGTTAATCTGCCTAATGAAGAAATGAAAGGACGAATAATTGGAAGAGAGGGCAGGAACATTCGTGCTATTGAAGCGGCCACCGGAATAGATCTTATAATCGATGATACACCGGAGGCCGTAATACTATCCGGTTTTAATCCGGTTAGGCGAGAAGTGGCCAAGATTTCCCTGGAAAGATTAATAGATGACGGCAGAATTCACCCGGCCAGGATCGAGGAGATTGTTTCAAAGGTCAGCAAGGAAGTAGACGCCACCATAAAAGAGGCGGGAGAACAGGCCACGTTTGATGTGGGAGTACACGGGATCAATCAGGAACTTGTTAAGCTCATAGGTCGCTTAAAATACCGTTCAAGTTATGCACAAAATGTGCTTCAGCACTCGAGGGAGGTCAGTTTCCTTTGCGGTATTATGGCTGCTGAGCTGGGCCTGAATGTAAAACAGGCAAAAAGAGCTGGACTGCTCCACGACATCGGTAAGGCGGTGGACCATGAGGTGGAGGGCCCTCATGCAATCATAGGGGCGGATCTAACCAGGAAATATGGTGAATCTGAACCGGTAGTTCATGCCATTGCCGCTCATCATGAAGATATCCAACCCGAGTCAGTCCTGGCCGTTTTGGTGCAGGCGGCGGATACATTGTCCGGGGCCAGGCCTGGAGCGCGCCAGGAAATGCTGGAGTCCTATGTGAAGAGGCTGGAAGGACTGGAGAAGATCGCCATGTCATTTAATGGTGTCAATAAGTCTTACGCCATTCAGGCAGGGCGAGAGATCCGTATTATGGTTGAAGGGAAAACCATTAATGACGACCAGGCCTTTATAGTTTGCAAGGACATCGCAAAAAAAATAGAAAAAGAATTGAGTTATCCAGGCCAGATCAAGGTGACAGTGATCCGTGAAACAAGGGCTGTGGAGTATGCAAAATAGCCCATAATCGAAGAGGATCCGGTTTGTGGAAAAGACCCTGTTCAACAAGAATGGGCTGCCTACTGCCTATATCACTGATGGTTATAACCAGGACATTTATCTCTGGGACGGGCATGCTGTCGCCTATATCTTTGAGAACGAACACGTATACGGGATAAACGGCGATCATCTGGGTTGGTTTGTTCAGGAAATCGTGTTCAATAATTATGGGGAAAGGGTCGGTTTTACTTCCAGTACCTGCCCTGTAAACATTGCAAAAGAACCTAACAAGACCAAAAAACACCCCAGGGCTGAAATTAGACCGCGCTGGAAGGCCCCGGCATTCCCCCATTTGACTTTCAATATTGCTGAACAGG